>NZ_KV815082.1:22048-36829 GCF_001814145.1 Prevotella sp. HMSC073D09
CCTTGTCGCAAAAAATCGATTCTCGCGGAGGTTTATTTTGGTGCAAAAAGAGGCTGGTTGTACATGCAGTCAAAGTGAATATTTATTTAAAGACATCGCCATTAACACCCGTTTTTGGGCATTTTGCGGCAGAATGCAGTGCGTTTTGGTGCTAAATGCAGTGTGTTTTGGTGCTAAACGCAGTGTGTTTTGGTGCTAAACGCAGTGCGTTTTGGTGCTAAACGTAGTGCGTTTTGGTGCTAAATGCAAGGTAAAATGGTGCAAAATGCAAGGCAAAACGCATAAAGATGCGCCGCAATGGTATGAACAAAACCTTTTAGAACCATGAAAAACATGGCTGAAAAGGGCAAAATAGTGGTTAAAAAGTGGGATTTTAGGGTCTAAAAGCAGGTAATTGGGCCTGAAAAATGATGAGTTGGCAACCATTCTGGAAAGGCAAAAGCGTGCAAAATGCAGGTTTTTTCTTAAAAACAGACACGTTAGGAGAAGTGAAAAGCAAGAAACGGTAGTGTTTTACCTACTTTTTAACCCCGATTTTCGCTAGAACGGAGTGAAAAATAATGTGCCGTTGTAAAATAAAAACGAAGTATTTAAGTTTTTGAGTTGATGAGTTGGCGGGCTAATGAGTTTTTGAGTTCTTTCTCGTTCCTCGAAAAGTGCATTTTCTCACCATGACAATGCTTGAACAAGCTCGACATTGTTCGTTCGGCTTAACGAAAACGTTGATAGGTTATGCGTTGTTGGGATTGTAAATTGATGAATGGGTGTCTTCGGGAGTTTTGGTTTTCGTGAGTTCATAGGCTGGTGAGTTGATTTGCCCTGCACTTCGTATATGGGAGGAGTGCTTAGCTTGTGATGCCGCCACGAAGACAACAAACACCCTTCTGTTCGTAGAAACATTAAAGGATAAGATGGCTTTTTCTAACCCAATGCTCAACAACCATTCTGATAAAAAAATCTAGAACGTTTTCGTTAAGCCAAATGAACAATGTCGAGCTTGATCAAACATTGTCATGGCGAGAAAACGCACTTTTAGAGGAACGGGAAAAGAACAATAAGCTTAAAAACGGAATGAGAAACCTTTTTTGTAATAAAAAAATGTGTAACTTTGCAGCAACACATCACATTTATAACTATGGAAAGAGACGTAAACATTATGCTTGCTACCTATGGCAAGTACTTCCCAGAAACTAGTTTGCCACAGGTGCGCGAGATTTTCGAGCACATGGACGACTCACAAGCCGCTACTTTGGCTTGCATCCAGTTTAAAGACCCCATCACTTCGCTTATTATCTCGATATTGGCTGGAACATTAGGCGTAGATCGTTTCTATCTAGAACAGATTGGCATCGGTATTGCAAAACTACTTACTTGTGGTGGCTTGGGCGTATGGGCACTTATCGACCTGTTCCTTATAATGGATGCAACGCGCCAGCAGAATCTGCAAAAGCTGATGAGCATCATCTAATCGTTGACGGCAAGGAAAGAATTTAAAATCCTCACCTTATTATATATATTAGGTGTGGCTTGGCTGTTGCTGAACGTGGTTTGGCCGACAAATGTAGTTGTCTGTCCGATACGTTCAGTAACAGGTATGCCATGTCCCGCCTGCGGAACAACGCGCGGATTGGTGCATTTGCTGCATGGCGAGCCGTGGCAAGCTGTGGTTTCCAATCCCAATGTGCTGCTTGTTGCGCCTGCCGCCTTGGTTTTGACGCTCAGTCTTGTGGTCGGTTGGTTGTGCCGAAAGCCTTTTGCGCAGCAGATTTATGCGCAAGTACAGCAGGTTTTAAGTCGCAAGCGCGTGTTCGCCGCGTTTGTGGCGTGGGAGTTATATGTTTGGGCGTTCCTGCTTTTCAGGCATTTCAACTAACACATTGGGGCGTTTCAATAGGATGTTCTCGTACTTTTATGTACCTTGAAAGACGTAAGCATGGGGCGTTGGCCACTTGAAAGTGCGGCGCAGCGCACACATTATTAGGCAATTACCCACCCGCACATCCTGCATTTCACATTATTTTTTGTTATCTTTGCAAGGCAATTAAACCCAACAAAGAGATGAAAGAACTTGCCTTGAAGTATGGTTGCAACCCCAACCAAAAGCCGTCGCGCATCTTTATGGCCGACGGCAACTTGCCCATAAAGGTGTTAAGTGGTCGCCCCGGATACATCAATTTCCTTGATGCGCTTAACAGTTGGCAGCTAGTAAAGGAACTGAAAGCGGCCATCGGACTGCCTGCCGCGGCCAGTTTCAAACACGTGTCGCCTGCCGGAGCAGCCGTTGGCCTGCCGCTTACCGACACGCTGAAACGCATTTACTTCGTAAACGATGCACAAATGCCGCTCTCGCCCTTGGCATGCGCATACGCTAGGGCGCGCGGAGCCGACCGAATGAGTAGCTTTGGCGACTTTATCGCGCTGAGCGACACATGCGATGAGTCGACGGCTTTGCTCATCAAGCCCGAAGTTTCGGATGGCGTAATCGCTCCCGACTATACGCCAGAGGCGTTGGCCATACTGAAAGAAAAGCGGAAGGGTACGTACAACGTGTTGCAGATAGACCCTGCCTACACGCCCGAACCGCTTGAACGGAAACAAGTGTTCGGCATAACCTTCGAGCAGCGACGTAACGACATAAAGTTAGACGACCCGAAATTGTTTGAGAACATCCCCACACGGAACAAACATTTTACGCCGGAGGCCCTTCGCGACCTCATCATTGCGCTTATCACCCTTAAATATACGCAAAGCAATTCGGTGTGTTATGTTAAGGACGGGCAAGCCATCGGCATTGGTGCCGGTCAGCAAAGTCGCATACATTGCACGCGCTTGGCAGGCAGCAAGGCAGACACGTGGTGGCTGCGCCAGCATCCCAAGGTGATGAATTTGCCCTTTGTCGACAACATTAAGCGTGCCGACCGCGATAACACCATCGACCTTTACATCGGCGATGAGAGCGAAGACGTTTTGGCAGACGGTACGTGGCAACAGTTCTTCAAAAGTAAGCCCGAACCCCTTACGCTGCAGGAGAAACGCCAATGGATTGCCCAAAACAATGGTGTTTGTTTGGGCAGTGATGCTTTCTTCCCCTTCGGCGACAACATCGAACGTGCCCACAAAAGCGGCGTTGACTTTATTGCGCAGGCTGGCGGCTCTGTTCGCGACGACCATGTTGTGGCCACTTGCGACAAGTACAACATCGCCATGGCCTTTACGGGTGTAAGGCTTTTCCACCATTAATCCCCAAAACATTTTGCACATGGACATCGACGAGATAATCTCTGGTGGCGGAATGACTTTCCGCAAGGGCTCTTCTGGCGGCGACAAGAAGGAGGATAAGGTGAAAACCAAGGCCAAGAAGAAGAAATACATCACGGGCGCGCATGGCAGCGGTTCGGCTAAACAAAAGGCTAAGTATCGCGAACAACGCGCCAATAGGCATAGGAAACGGTAAAGGTGTGTTTCCTCGGGCGTAGAAAATCAAGGTGAGAAAGGCTGCCTCTCTGCAAACGACGGACAGCTTAATCAACGAAATGTAGGAGTTAGAGAAACGAATAAAGCGCCATTCGATGGGTAACAAATCATTGTTGTCCCATCGAATGGCGCTTTGTTTCATTTTGCCAGCAAGGTGCTGCTTTGAGTTTATGAGGTGATTGAGGTGGTGAGTTGTTGAGCTTATAAGTTCTTTTCCCGTTCCTCGAAAAGTGCGTTTTCTCGCCATGACAATGTTTGAGCAAGCTCGACATTGTTCATTTGGCTTAATGGGAACGTTCTTTTCTCGTTCCTCGAAAAGTGCGTTTTCTCGCCATGACAATGTTCGAGCAAGCTCGACATTGTTCATTTGGCTTAACGAAAACGTTCGTAGTATTTTAAGTGTTGGTGTTTGGCTGTCTTCCTAACTCACCAACTTAAAGCCTAAAAAACTTTAGAAACTCACCACCTCGAACCACATCACTACTTTTCAGCGTGCGAACCAGCAGTAGTTGGCCAGTTAACGTTCTGGTACATGTTGCTGTTGGCCACGCTGCGATCGGGCGATGCCGTTTGCAAGTCGCCCACACCAATGGGGGCGAGGTAATAGGCCTCGTGCCATTTGTAGCCGTCTTTTAGTTCGTTGCTAGCCTGCATGGAGCGGCTGTACGGACGCAAATACTTGCTCAGCTCTTTGGAAGACACCACTGCATCTGCCGTTCCGTCGGCCTTGGGTGCGTTTCCTTTCTTGTCAAGATAGCTCTTGTACATTTCGTCCCAGAAGTTGGCTCCTTCGGGAATCCACTTCGTTGTGAGCATCTTGTCGAACGAACGCCAGCGTATCAGGTCTTGGTAACGGAGTCCTTCGCTGAAGAGTTCGTTCATGCGTTCGCGCCTGATGTTGTACAAGGTGGTTGAAACGGGCGTTGTGCCAGAGTAAACCGACCAGTCGCCTTCCTGACTCAAATCAGTAGCGTCGATGGTTGTTTGGTAGTTGGTATCAACACCTGCGCGTTTCCTGAGTGCTTTCCAATAGCTCTGTGCCGTGGCATCGAGTGCACCAGTTAGTTCGTAGCATGCCTCCATATAGTTGAGCATAGCCTCGGCTGTGCGGAAGATGGGACAAGCATTAGTGCCTCGCAACTCGTCGTTCATGCTTTGCGCATAGTCGTAGGTGTAGTACTTTCTGGGTTGGTAGCCTGTTATGCAACGCGTTTCAACCACCGATGTGGTGATGTAACTCAGTGTGTCGCCAGGTGCGGCATATAGTTTTCGGGGCTTGCCCGCAGCGGGGTCGGTGTCTACCTTGTTGCTCTCTCCCCAAACGAAAAGTTGCAAACGCTCGTCGCGGTTGCTCTTGACGGCATCCAAGGTTTTGTCGCCTTTGTAGCCAGAGCCTGCGGCATAGATGGGTTTGCCGTTGGCCATGAGGAACGACTGGGTGAAGGCACGCGTAAATCCATCGTTACATCCCACTTTCGTACGCATGGGTACGTCGTGTGTTATGCTTAATGCGCTGCTGTATTGTCTCCACAACAACACTTCGGGCACTTCGGCTAGCGAGGGCTGGCTGAACATTTCGAAGTAGTTGTTCCAGTTTGCGGTTTGTCCGTCGTTTGGATTCATCTGATGGTTGTTGGCAGTTAGCTCAACCTTATCGGCCACTTGCTTGGCTGCGTTCATGGCCTCTTGCAGGAAGAAAGAAATCTCGCCGTCGATGTTGAACGTCTTACCTTGGTTGTAAGTCATGCGTGCGCCAGGCCAATTGGCATCGCCTGGCACGCGGCCCGAGCCCTTATGGTATTTCTCGAACGTTGCTTCGAACAGTGCGATACGCGACTTTAACAGCAAGGCCGCTTCTTTATTGACGCGTTGCCCTTTAAATACACTTCTGTTGTAGAGGTTATTTATGGCCGAATCTAGGTCGGTAAGTATAAATCGAGCCACTTCGTTGCGGGGAGTGCGTACGCTGTTTTGTACGATGGCGCTGTTCTCATCGGGCAAAACTTCTTTCACCACAGGCACGTCTCCGTAATTGGCCAGCAAATTAAAATACGACAGGGCACGGAAGAAATAGGCTTCGCCGAGATAATTCTTCACAGCCGCATCCTTAGCCAATACTTTTGCGGCAAGGCTTTTGTTAATCTTGTCGAGCAGGAAATTGTAAATGCGCACGCCGCCATAGTAACCTTGCAGCACCTTGCCCGAAGGCACTTCCCAATGCTTGTCGCTGTAAAGTCTGGTGTTTCCGTTTCCTTGCACAAAGATGTCGGTGTTGGCGTCTGATTGTGCCATACCGTCGTTGTAACGCCCCTCAACGTGGAACATGTCGGTATAGGGGTTAGACAAATAGCCGGCGTAATAATTGTTAAGATAGGCAGCCAGCTGGTCGGCCGACTTGTAAAAGTCGTCGGGCGTGATTTGGTTCACGGGCTTGAGGTCGAGCGCATCGTTACACGATGTAGTGCCAAAGCAGGCCAAAGCCAACGCTGCACATGCGCCAATACTCTTTATGTTGATTTTCATAATGATACTTCTTAATAATGATTTAGAAACTTACGTTTACTCCAAAGGCGAAGGTTCTTTGCAAGGGGTAGAGTTTACCCGAACCCCATCCGCCGCCTAAGCCCTCGGGGTCGAACACGCTTGAGAGTTTCGTGATGGTGAACAGGTTGTCGCACGAGAAGTAAACGCGGCAGTTAGACAGGCCTGCACGGCTGATAAGCGAGGTGGGCAAGCTGTAACCCAACTGTATGTTCTTACAGCGCATGTAGGCAGCGTTCTGCAAATAACGTGTTTGCGGTTCTTGGTTCTTTGTTATTCCACCCTCTACATAAGGTTTGGGATAGTATGCGCCCTTGTTGTCTTTGCTCCAATAGTCTAGGTGCTCTTTGAAAACGGTAGACTGCCATACGTTACCCGTTGCGCCCCAGAAGTAGGGTTGGCCTGCGCCGAACATCCAATCGCGTTTCATCACGCCTTGGAAGAAGATGGAGAAGTCGAAACCTTTCCACTCGGCGTTGAGGGTAATGCCGAAGTTGTAGCGAGGCGTAGAGTTGCCTATCACCTTTTTGTCGCCATGATCGCCCAGTGTGTTGCTGCCGGCGTTAACCACACCTTCGTCAATCTTGTTCCCGTTTTCGTCTACGCGGTCAACAAGGTTCTTGTACATCACGTCGCCTTCTCCCCAGTTGCTGCCCCAGTTGGGCTTGTTGCCTTTGAGCCATTCGGCCATTTCCTCGTTAGATTGTGCCAAGCCAACACTTTCGTAGCCCCAAATCTCATTAAGTTGCTTACCGTTGTAGTAGCCGTTGATGTTTTGGTTCTCGAACTTACCTTCGTAGGGGTATCTCAATATCTTAGAGGTTGCATCGCTTAGGTTGAGTTTCACGCCGTATTTCACTTGTGCAATTTGGTCGCGCCACCCTAATTCAAGTTCCCAACCAGTAGAACGCATGTCGCAGTTGTTGGTTTTAGGAGCATCTGTCCCCAATACCGAACCCAAGATGGGGGCAGGGCCAATCATGTCTTTGGTGGTGCGCACATACCAATCGAACGAACCCGTGAGTCTGTTGTTGAATGCGGCCCAGTCTAAACCAACATCCCATGTCTCGATGGTTTCCCAGGTCAACGACCTGTTGACGATGCTGGGAAGTGAAGCCGTGTTCTGTTTTTGGCCGTTGATAAGCCACGAGCTGTTTTGCGAAGCGAGAGATTGCTGTTGATAGAAGGGATACCACGCCCAGAACGAGTCGTATTTTGAGCTGGTGTTGCCAAGTTGTCCCCATGATGCGCGCAACTTAAGTGTGCTGAGCTTGTCGGTTAGCTTTTTGAAGAACTCTTCGCGAGCAACGTTCCAACCCAACGAAACCGAGGGGAACCACGCCCAACGCTTGTCGGAGGTGAAACGCGACGAGCCATCGTAACGCATGTTGAACTCCAACATGTAGATGTCGTTGTAGTTATAGTTAAGACGACCGAAGTAGCCAGCCGTTGCACGATGCCAGTATCCGTCGGATGCCTTAAAGTTCTTTTGTGTCTGGCTTAGGAAAGCTCGCTCGTTCATCGTGAGGTTTTCGCCATAGCCGTTAACGTGGTCTTGGTTGTAGCGTTCGAAGTTCAAGCCCAGCAGTCCCTTTAAGTTGTGTGGCCCAAAGCTGCGTGTATAATCGGTGTATACGTTTACGGCGTAATAGTTTTCGCGCCAACGGTAGTCGGTATAGTTGCTCACCGTTCCATATCCGCTGTCGCGCAGCATGGGTTTGTTGTCTGCATCATAGTTGTAGATGGGTATTCTGCTCGTGGTGCTCTTGTAGTTGTCTACGCGCAATGCACCTTCTGCATAGATGTTCCAGCCCGCTAATGGGGTAAAGATGAACTTCATCTGCTGGGTGAACTGGTCGTCGTTGGTGCGATGTATGCCACCGTTTTCCAATTCCTCTATTTCCATCTCGGCCATCCAGTGCCCATTGGGGTCTACAACGGGGCTAGTGGGCCAGCGACGGGCAATGTTGTGGTAGAACAACTCAGACATATATTGCGGACGTTCGTAGTCTTTACGTGTCCATTTGGTGGAGTATTCCATTCTTGCCCATTCGGCCAGCTGTGCGTTCATCTTGCCGTTGATGGTGTAACGGTTCAACTCGTCGTGTCCGTGGCGTATCAAACCGTTCTGTAACAAGTAGCCGGTGCTTACCAACCAGTTGAACTTGTCGTTTCCTCCACTCATGCTTAGGTTGTGTTGCGTAGAGGGAACATTGCTCTTATAGTGTTCCTTAAACCAGTCGGTATTGGCGAATGCGCCCATGTAGTTGGCCCATCTGCTGTCACTGGTAGACCTTATCGTACCATAATATTCGGGCTTTTTGGGGTCGGTGTACTCGCCGTTCATATATTTCTTTATTCGTTCAACTGTTTCGTCGCTGAACTGATGGGGCGCACCTGCGTTCTCGCTGCCCACGTTCATATAGTTGGCCCATTCCAAAGAGTTGGCCATTCGGGGTAGCTGCGTGGCTGTGCTGAAACGTAAGTCGCCCGAATAGTTCACCCTTACCTTACCGCTCTTGCCGCTCTTGGTTGTAATCAAGATAACACCGAAGGCAGCACGCGTACCATAGATGGATGCCGAGGCTGCGTCTTTAAGTACCGATACACTCTCAATGTCGTTGGGGTTAAGGGCGTTGATGTCGCCCTCTATGCCGTCGATAAGTACCAACGGACTGTCCGAAGAGCCATTGCCGATGGAGCCTGTTCCACGAATGCGGATGCCCATCGAGTTGTTCAGCTCGCCGCCGGCGTTGTTGGGCGAAAAGTTAAGGCCGGGAACTGCACCCTGCAAGGCCTGTGTGGCATTGGCTACGGGGCGGTTTTCGATAACCTCCGAACCAACCATGCTCACGGCTCCCGTTACGTTAACCTTCTTTTGAGTGCCGTAACCCACCACCACAACTTCGTTCAAGTCGGTGGAAAGCGATTTCAAGGCAACGTCTATCGACGTGCGCCCATGCACTGCCACCGTCTGCGTTTCGTACCCGATGTACTTAAATTCGAGCGTGGCATTTGGCGAACACTGTATGGAATATTGTCCGTCAAGGTTGGTAACACTGCCTACTTTCGTCCCTTGCACTTGCACCGTGGCACCAACGGCAGGCTCACCGCTAGTGTCGGTCACCGTTCCTGTCACGGTGATATGCTGTGCATGAAGGACAAAACAGAAAAACATCAGCATCGCCGTAATGGTTAGGCGCGGGCTGAAATGCTTACTACTTTTGTTCATTGCTAATTAAATTTAGGATATTTGTTTAAGAAATAATTTAAGTTATTGTCGTGATTTGTTTACTCTGATTTTATTTCTTCTGGGTTGTTGATTGATGCTTTTTTCGTTAGAATGCCCAAAGTTATAAAACATATTTAACAATTTAGGGGGGGGGTTAACAATGTTTAACGAAATATTTGAGATTTGATGGTGTGCTCTTTGCCCCCACTTTGCTTGTAGAGGTTAATGCAAACGTTGAGAACAGCGTTTGCAAATGCTTGGCGCAAGTCTTCTCTTACGTGCGTTATGAATAATGTTCAAGGGAACGTTTTCGTTAAGCCAAACGAACAATGTCGAGCTTGCTCGAACATTGTCATGGCGAGAAAATGCACTTTTCAAGGAACGGGAAAAGAACGTTTTCGTTAAGCCAAACGAACAATGTCGAACTTGCTCGGACATTATCATGGCGAGAAAACGCACTTTTCGAGGAACGAAAAAGAAGGTTAATAGTATGCCGAAGTGGGGGGGATGCCAGATGTTTTCGGGCTGGCAATGTGAGGATGAAGGCACAGTGAGGTGGGGCAAACAACAACAAATTGCCGCCCTTTTCTGCGTAGATGAATGAGATTAGCTTTTAGTTCAGGATGTTCTGGGTGAACAACGACGGAAGGGAACGGCCTCTGTTCCTTATTTCGCGGCCTTCTTTGCGGTGGGCAATTGCGGTGGGGTGAGGTCGTATTCGCGCAAGAGGCGCTGTGTGCGCTCGGCTTTCGTCTCGCGGTGTTGGCCTTTTCCTATCCATTTAAAAAGGTAGCCGAGGAAACCGAGGATGTTGAAGTTCAGGTCGGAGGGCCGAATCCGCTCAAGCTGATAGTCTACTGAGGAGAGATCTAGTTTGAACTTGATGGGTGCCCTGTAGCCGAACACCACCACTTCTTTCAGCATGCGGTCGGTTAGTTTCAGCGGAACGCTATCTTTGGGTGTGGTTTGGGCGGCTTGGATAGTGTCTTTGGGCATCATGCTGTTGGGCTTTGCCGTTTGGCAAAGGGCTGTGGTTGGGAGCATGGCCGTGACGAAAAGGCTGATGGTAAGTAGCAGTTTACGCATAAATAACAGGTTTATGATTGTGCCGCAAATATAGTAAATTTATCAATAGGGTTTGCTTGTTGAATGTGTAAAAGATGTTATGGCGAGGTTGTGTTGGGCAGGGGCAGGGACAAATTATCGGCTGTAAGCTTGCCGTTTCTTATATTTTTGTGGTAATTTTGCAGCAATTAGGCTGCACTCGGCAAACTGAAAGCCACGGGAGGAAGGCTTAACAACAAAGACATGTTGAGAATAAAGAAACTAGACATATTTATCTGTAAGCAGTTCGGGATGTTGTTTCTCGGAACGTTCTTCATCTGCCTTTTCGTGCTGATGATGCAGTTCCTATGGCGTTATGTAGACGAACTGGTGGGTAAGGGGCTGACGATAGAGGTGCTGGCACAATTCTTTTGGTGGATGGGACTGATGATGGTGCCGCAAGCTTTGCCGCTAGCCATATTGTTGTCGTCGCTCATCACGTTTGGAAACCTGGGCGAAAGTTCCGAACTAACCGCCATCAAGTCGGCCGGCATCTCGCTTACGCGCACTTTTAGCTCGTTGGTTGTGGTGAGCTGCCTTATCTCTGCCACGTCGTTTGTGTTCCAAAACAACATCGGCCCCTATTCAACCATTAAGCTTTCGCAGCTGCTTGTGTCGATGAAACAGAAGAACCCGGAGCTGGAAATACCCGAAGGGGTGTTCTACGATGGCATTCCTAACAGCAACATCTACGTGCAGAAGAAAGACGTAAAGACGGGTAAGTTCTATGGCATCATGATTTACCGCATGAGCAACAGCTACGAAGACTCGGAAATTATATTGGCCGACTCGGGCATGTTGCAGACAACGGCCGAGAAACAACACCTGTTGCTCACGTTGTGGAACGGCGAATGGTTCTCTAATCAAGCGCAAGAGGTGGGTAGGGATGCTGCCGCGCCCTTCCGAAGGGAGACTTTCTTGGAGAAAAAAACGCTCATAGACTTTAATGGCGACTTTGATATGACGGATGCCGCTTTGTTCTCGGGCGATGCTCGTGGAAAAGGATTGGCAAAGCTGTATCGCGACCTCGACTCGCTGCAACATAACAACGACAGTATTGGGCGCGTGTTTTATAATGAGGTGCAGATGAGCTATTACAACACGTCGGGCCTCAGTCGAACCGACACTTTGGCCGCCATAAAGGAGGCAGGAAAGAAAACTTTTAACGTGGACAGTGCCTTTGCCCGACTGAATAACGACGGAAAGCGAAGTGTGTTGGGCATAGCCCGTTCGCAAGTGCAGGCCGTGGATGCCGACTTGGAGTTCAAGGCGATGGTGACGGAAGATGCTAACCGCATGATAAGGCAGCACAAGATAGAGATGTACAAGAAGTTTGTGTTGTCCCTGTCGTGCCTAATCTTCTTCTTCATCGGTGCCCCGCTTGGCACAATCATCCGTAAGGGCGGGTTGGGAATACCCGTTATCGTGTCGGTGTTGGTGTTCATCGTGTATTACATCCTTGACAATTCGGGCTATCAGATGGCGCGCCGCGGCATCTGGGCCATTTGGTTCGGCGAACTGTTGGCCACAATGGTGCTTGTGCCGTTGGCTGTGTTTGTAACCTACAAGGCCAACAAAGACTCGGCGGTGTTTAACTTCGACGCTTACCGAAACTTGCTGATGAATCTTTTAGGCATGCGCCAGAAACGCAACGTCATGGCGAAGGAGGTGATAATAAACGAGCCAGACTATTGTCGTGATGCGGAGCTGTTGAGCGAAGTTACGGAAAGGGCGCAGGCCTACGCCGAGGCACATAGACTGAAAACGGCTCCTAATGTAAAGCGCGTGTTCTTCGAATATCAGGCGGATAACGAGATGGAGGAGATTAACAGACTGCTTGAAACGACGATAGACGACTTGGGCAACACGCGTGATAAGGCCATATTAAACCTCCTGAACGAATATCCCATCATGTCGGTGAAGGCCCATACACGTCCTTTTAACCGTCAGTGGCTCAACGCAGTGGCGGCCATATTGGTTCCCGTTGGCTTGGTGCTGTATGTCAGAATGTGGCGATTTAGGTTGCGCTTGCTGAAAGACCTGCGCGTGGTGGTGCACAACAACAACCAAATTATCGCGCAGATAGAGAAACTAGGAGGGGGTAAGGAGTGAAGTAGTAGGGAGTAAGTAGTAAGGAGAAAGTAGAAAAAAGTAGTAAATAGTAAGGAGTGAACCTGCCCTTTCCTTTGGAGAGCGTTGGGGAGGAGACTTTACAATAACGGATACAATAAAATATAAACAAACATGTCTGAAATAAAACTCAATAGCGTAGAAGAGGCAATAGCGGACTTTAAAGAAGGTAAGTTCGTGATTGTTGTAGACGATGAAGACCGCGAAAACGAAGGCGACCTCATCGTGGCTGCCGAAAAGATAACGCCCGAAATGGTGAACTTCATGTTGAAACATGCACGTGGCGTGTTGTGCGCACCCATCACCTTGTCGCGGTGCAAAGAGCTGAACCTGCCCCATCAGGTGAACGACAACACCTCGGTGCTGGGTACGCCGTTCACCGTTACGGTGGATAAGCTGGAAGGTTGCTCAACGGGCGTGTCGGCACACGACCGCGCAGAAACCATCAGAGCATTGGCCGACCCCAAGTCTACGCCCGAAACGTTCGGCCGACCGGGGCATATCAACCCCCTTTATGCCCAAGACAACGGCGTGCTTAGGCGCAGTGGGCACACCGAGGCGGCGATAGACCTTTGCCGAATGGCCGGCCTGTATCCCGCAGGGGCGTTGATGGAGATAATGAACGAAGACGGAACGATGGCCCGATTGCCCGAATTGAAGGTGATGGCGGATAAATATGGCATGAAACTGATTAGCATCAAAGACATGATTGCCTATCGCCTAAGAACCGAATCGCTTATCGAAGTGGGGCTAACGGTAGACATGCCCACTAAGTATGGCCATTTCCAACTTACGCCTTTCCGACAGATTAGCAACGGGTTGGAGCATTTCGCACTGACCAAAGGCGAATGGAAAGACGACGATGAAGTATTGGTTCGTGTGCATTCGTCGTGTGCCACGGGCGACATCCTTGGCAGTATGCGTTGCGATTGCGGAGACCAACTGCACCATTCGCTTGAAATGATAGAGAAAGAAGGACGTGGTGTGCTTATCTATATGCAGCAAGAGGGTAGGGGAATTGGACTGATGAACAAGATTGCCGCCTACAAACTGCAAGAGCAAGGTTACGACACGGTTGACGCGAACGTGCATTTGGGTTTCAAACCCGATGAACGCGACTATGGATGTGGCGCGCAAATGCTCCGTCATCTGCGTGTGCACAAAATGCGGCTCATTACCAACAACCCCGTAAAACGCGTGGGATTGGAGGCTTATGGATTGGAAATAACCGAGAATGTACCCGTTGAGGTGCATCCCAACAAGTACGATTACAAGTATCTTAAAACCAAACAAGAGCGCATGGGCCACAACTTGCATTTGTAAGCAGAGGTGGCGTGAGCATGCCGTTTGCCTTTACGAAGAAAGCATTCTCCATTCGGTTGTGCGGTTGTTCCCCCTTTGCTTGTGGGGTTGTTCCCGCTTGCTTGCAGGTTGCTCTTTCTTGTTTGTGGGGCGTTCCCCCTTGCTTGTAGGTTGTTTCCTCTTGCTTGTGGGGCGTTCCCTCAACTTTGGGTGACGTTACTGCAAGCTTGTGGGTTGTTCATTCATCCTTGAGTACCGCTCCCGCTCGGTTGTGCGGTTGTTCCCTCCTTGCTTGCAGGTCGTTCTTTCTTGTTTGAAAGTCGTTCTTCCTTGCTTAGGGGTAGTTTCTTTTCGTTTTGGCCGTTGTTTCCTCTTGCACAGGCATACAATTCGAACGTTTTCGTTAAGCCAAACGAATAATGTCGAGCTTGTTCGAACATTGTCATGGCGAGTAAACGCACTTTTTGAGGAACGAGAGAAGAATGCTCCCGTTAAGCCAAACGAACAATGCCGAGCTTGTTCGAGCATTGTCATGGTGAGAAAACGTACTTTTCGAGAAACGAGAAAAGAATGCTCCCGTTAAGCCAAATGAACAACGTCGAGCTTGTTCGAACATTGTCATGGCGAGTAAACGCACTTTTTGAGGAACGAGAGAAGAACGTTTTTGTTAATCCAAATGAACAACGGCGAGCTTGTTCGAACATTGTCATGGTGAGTAAACGCACTTTTCGAGGAATGAGAGAAGAACGTTTTCGTTAATCCAAATGAACAACGTCAAACTTGTTCGAGCATAGTCATGGCGAGTAAACGCACTTTTCGAGGAACGAGAGAAGAACGTTTTCGTTAAGCCGAACGAACGATGTCGAGCTTGCTCGAACATTGTCATGGCGGGAAAACGCACTTTTCGAGGAATGAGAGAAGAATGTTTTCGTTAATCCAAATGAACAACGTCGAGCTTGTTCGAGCATTGTCATGGCGAGAAAACGCACTTTTCGAGG
>NZ_KV815082.1:36929-37496 GCF_001814145.1 Prevotella sp. HMSC073D09
TTAGCCCGCCAACTCATCAACTCAAAAACTTAAAATCTTTATTTTTATTTTACAACGACACGTTATTTTTCACTCCGTTCTAGCGAAAATCGGGGTTAAAAAGTAGGTAAAACACTACCGTTTCTTGCTTTTCACTTCTCCTAACGTGTCTGTTTTTAAGAAAAAACCTGCATTTTGCACGCTTTTGCCTTTCCAGAATGGTTGCCAACTCATCATTTTTCAGGCCCAATTTCCCGCTTTTAGACCCTAAAATCCCACTTTTTAACCACAATTTTGCCCTTTTCAGCCATGTTTTTCATGATTCTAAAAGGTTTTGTTTATACCATTGCGGTGCATTTTTATGCGTTTTGCCTTGCATTTAGCACCATTTTACCTTGCGTTTAGCACCAAAACGCGCTGCGTTTAGCACCAAAACGCACTGCATTTAGCACCAAAACACACTGCGTTTAGCACCAAAATGCGCTGTATTTAGTAGCAAAACACACTTCATTTTGCCGCAAAAAGCCCGAAAACGGGTGTTAGTGGCAGTCAGCTTAAATAAAAATTCATTTTGACTGCATGCACAAC
>NZ_KV815082.1:37596-37863 GCF_001814145.1 Prevotella sp. HMSC073D09
TGCTGAAAACTAGACAAAACCAATTATGCCGCACACACACATGCGGGTAATGCCACGGAAAGTACGTACGCTTACAACCAGCAGCGCAAGCGGTTGAAGAGCAGGCCACGCACGGCCAACAAAGGCAGCATCATGCAAAGGCAGAGGCATGCAGCTATCTACAGCCGGCTTTCAACTTGTAGAAAACACACGGAACGACTTCAACCAAAGCCCCTTGTTGATGCACAACCACGTTTTGCCACATACAAATGGTGCAGCAATTAGCCA
>NZ_KV815082.1:37963-56677 GCF_001814145.1 Prevotella sp. HMSC073D09
AAATGGTGCAGCAATTAGCCAACAGCGATTGGAGCTCGAAAACCATTTACTTTCAGCAATAAATGCGCAACGTTGCCATGCGCTTAAACCCAACAAACACACAAACAGCTTATGACGGCCTGCTTACGGCGCATCAAACGCCGACAAGATGCAGACTATCACAAGCTGTTTGTCCAATCAAGTTGGTATCTTTATGGTTGCCAAGGTTGGGGCTGCCTAAATCCAACCCACCCGGCTAAGGGCAGGCAAGCCCAAAGCCACACAAGCGCGTAAGCTTAAAGTAAGCACAAGCCCATCAACAAAGGCTTTAAAGGCGCATCAACCCCACGGTCCATGCCAACTCATAACACGCAATCTCACTTCACCAGCACTTTCTTCGTCGTGCCATCGCTCATCCGTATGATGTTCACGCCGCGTTGTGGGGCGTAAATGCGCACGCCTTGTAGGTCGTAACGAGCAGCCTCAACGGCATCGGCAGCAGGCACAGCAGGCGCATTAATGCCTGTAACCACCGCTTTCAGGTCGTCTTCTACGCCGTTGAAAATAAAGCTGGTCCAATCTTTCGACTTCTCGTAAGCCTTCTTTTGGCCTTTAACCACATGCAGATTGATAGAGCTAGAAAAGTCGGCAAAGGCATCTTGGTGGCAAGCGGGCGGGTTAAGGGCATATACATTGAGCGTTGTTTCCAAAGAGTTGTATGCCACAAACTTTTCGCCAATATACGTTATGGTAGAGGGGAGCGTGATGGTGGCGAGCCTATAGCAGGCAGCAAACATGCCATCGCCTATGCGCTGAACGCCTTCGGGGATGGTAGCCTCCTCTATCTTACAGAAATAGAAGCAGCTGTCGCCAATCTCGCGCACCGTTGAAGGGATGTTAACTTGGCATCCTGTGAAGGTAAACGCCCACTTGCCTATCTTTGTCAGCCCTTCGGGTAGCACCACCTCGTTCAGTCTGGCCTTCTTCTTTTCGGCCTTGTCGTTGATAAGCTTATAGGCATTGCCGCCGCCACACTCTTGGAAAGCGCCCGTTGCCAACTCCTTAACAGTGGCGGGAACGGTGTACTTGTTGCCCCGTTTAGACGTGGGATAGCAGATGAGCAGGGTTGCGCCCTTATCAAACAGCACGCCATTTGTGGACACAAATTGTGCATTGCCTTCGGCAACGTTGATGCTTTCGAGTGCGTAGGTGGAGGCAAAAGCATCCTCGCCAACGAAAGTTACAGCTTTTGGAAGGGTGATGGCACTGATGTATTTTGCCCCACCAAAGGCCAAACTACCCACACGCTGAACCACTTCGGGCACTTGCACCTCGCCTGTGCCTTTCTTAAAGCACTGCAACAGCGTGTTGTCGGCGTTGCGGATAAGCAGGCTATCCACAAGGTCGAAGTTGTTGTTGGTGGCAGGCACGCTCACCTCGGTAAGACTTTTAAGGTGGGCAAAAGCCCCTTCGCCAATCTTTTCTACCGATGCAGGCAGGTTTACGCGGCGTATGTTCGTGCCTACAAAGGCACATTGGCCAATGCTTTTCAGGCCTTCGGGCAGGTCGGCCTTGCAAAGCGAATTGGTGTAGGCAAAGGCATACGCCCCCACTTCTTTAAGTGTGGTGGGGAAATATACGTGGGTTACGTAAGTAAACCCCTGCAACCAATGCGCCGGAATGCGCTCCACCTGTGCCTCTTGCAGGTTGATGCTGTGCAAATCATCCAACAAACTGGGCTGGGCAAGCTTGGCGATGAAACGCATGTCGGCATCGTTTAGCGGTCCGATAACGCGTAATCCCTGATGCTTGTCGGGGTTGGCCTCGGCAAAAGCCTGCTCCAACGTGCCCGCTTTGGTTACTTGCAAGGTGGTTTGGTTAAAGTAAGGATCCTTGTCGCTGTCCTTTCCTTTTTGCGCCATTACGTTCAACGTGCAGGCGATGCAAAACAATTGCAGTATAAATTTTCTCATAAGGTGTAAATATTTAGGTGTGATATGTTATGCAGTTATCATGACAAGGTAAGCGAAAGGGGCCTGAGCGGCATGCGATGTTGCCGTTCAAGCCCCTCTATGAGCCTTTATTTCACAAATGCCTTTCGTTGGCTTTTGGCCTTATGGTCGGTGAGCGAAGCCCAAGTTTCGTTTTCGTGGTAAGGCTTTTTGTCGCCGTTTGGCACTTCCAGCTTGGGGTTCGTGCCAATGTTTGCGAATGCTTCTGCGTGACACCTAGGCGGTGTTGTGGCATGTATCTCGATGGTTTTCAGTCCGTCGGAGAGGTCGAACACGCCTCGCCCTACATATTCAAGGCTGGCAGGCAGCACCACCTTGCGCAGCGAATAGCAAGCGTAGAAGGTACAATCTTCCAGTCGGCTAATGCCTTCGGGCAGCACGGCCTCTTCGATGTCGGTATAATAAAAGCAGTTGTAGCCGATGGCCCTCACCGTTGAAGGGATGTTTACGTGCTGAACGCCGGCGAAAAGGAAGGCCTCGTGGCCGATAATTTCAAGTCCTTCGGGCAAAACCACGGTCTTTAAGCGCAGTTCGGCCTTATCTTTTGCGGCCGCATGCGTGTTTTGTCCGCCCGCCTCTTGAAACGCGCCAGCTGCCAATTTCTTCACCGTTGCAGGCACTTCGTACCTGTTTCCGCTGCGCGATGCGGGGTAGGCGATAAGCTTTGTGCGGTCTTTATTAAAGAGGACGCCCTCTGCCGACGAGGAATAGCGTGGGTTATCGGCCGCCACCTCTATGCGGACAAGGCCGTATGTGGAGGCGAAAGCATCGTGGCCGATGCGCGTTACCGATGCGGGAATGTTCACCTGCGTAACCTCTTGCGCCTTGCTAAAAGCCAATGCGCCGATGGCCTGCGTGCCTTGGGGAACGTCGACCAGGCCTTTGCGGTAGTTGAAACATTGCAGCAGGGTGTTCGTATCCTTGTCGAAGAGCAGCCCTTGGCGCACTTCGTAGCGTGCGTTGCCCTCGGCAATGTGCAGTTGGGTTAGCTCTTTCATGCCGGCCAATGCGCCTTCGCCGATGTGTTTGATGCCTGCGGGCAGGCTAAGCGTGCGTAAGTGCAGGTTGGCAAAAGCCTGTTCGCCGATGCTTTCCAGGCTTTGGGGCAACTCGATGCTTAGCAGGGCGTTGCAATTGGCAAAGGCGAAGTCGCCAACGGCTTTCAGTTGGGTGGGGAAATAAAAGTGGGTGAGAAACACCAAGCCTTCGAACGCATGGTCGGGAAGGCGTTCGATGAGGGCATCGTGCAAGTTGATGCTGTGCAGACTGTCGAGTTCGTTGCCCGCCGAAAGCTTGGCCATGAAGGCGATGTCGGCCGCATTGATGGGACCCACCACGCGGATGCCCGTCATATCTTTGGGGTTAAGGGCGTGGAAGAGGTCTTCAAGGGTACCCGGTTCCTCGATGTTGATGGTTAAGGCGTTGAAAAACGTGTCGTTATCCTGTCGGTAGCCAAACGTTTGTTCGTCGTTCGTGTTTGGCGTTTGGGATATGTTTTGTGTCATGTCGCTTTTGTTTTTAAATGAAATGTTTTTGTGTTGCGGCTGCCTCGTGCGCGCCTAAGGCATTGCGTTGATTGGCCTTCGTGCCTGCATTTGCGGGGCAGAAAAGTTTAAAACGCGCAGAAGACGTTTGACGAAAGGCAAGCCTTATTACTTGTTTGCAGCTGCAAAAATACAATTTCTTACCATTTTGGGCAATACCTAAAAGATGGTATTTATACCTTGTCTAAAATAAAAACGCGGTGTGCAACGGCCGCAAAAATGGCGAGAAAGAGAAGTAAATGAACAGCGGGGTGTATGCCAACGCACCACCCTACCGAAACATTCGGAAATATTTTCGGAGGAAACAGGCTCATGATGATGTATAATTTGCAACCTTTTTTATATCTTTGCAACGATAGAAACGAAATGGTTGGCAACTGCATGCCAACCCGATAATGGCATTAAGATAATGAAACAGGATTTAATGGCATTGGTGAAAGCCGTAGAAAAGAAATTAGGACAGAGCATAACGATGGCAACCGACTTCGAGAAATTGGCGTTGGCGTTTGCTCGGCAGCACGTTATGTTGCAGCCCACATCGCTGAAACGACTGTGGGCACACCTTTCGGGAGCCGAGAAACCTTCGGCAGAAGTGCTGGATAAGGTGGCGTTGTTTGTGGGTTTCCAAAGCTGGAAGGCCTTCAAAGATGCGCTGCACGGCGACGACGACGGACAAACCAATTACGAGGTGTAGGCTTTTTTGTGCGCGTTTGGTGCCATGTGTGGGCAACAAAAGCCGCTTAACAAACCCCTCTCCCACGGAGAGCGGGGAGCGACGGCTGTCGAAGTGGCAACGCATCATTCCCTAACTGGTCTGGCTATCTAACTCTCCCACGGCTGCAGTACTCGCGCCTTTGTCGCGCATCTTCTTTATTTCTTCCGTTATACACGCTTGTATATCTGCAGCAGTAACATCGTAGATTGGGGCCAGCTGCTTAAACTGGCCTTCCTTACGAAACCTTTCGCCATTGCTCAAAATGGCAAGTAGGTTTTTCTCTTTAAGCATATAACCCGAATGCGATATGGCCATGGCAACCATTTCTCTTAAATCCGCCCCTGCTTTAAGTATCGAATAGAGGTCGTAATAGTCTCTAAATCTACTGCGCCTTGACATCGTTTCCATCTTCATTGCTCCAATAGAAACAACATCTGCCACCTTCAAATTGTTCTGAATCGTGATTTCGCGCATTGCAGAGAGTTTCTTTCTGGGTGCAGCATAGAAAGACAACTTTACGCCATCAACAGTAAAAAGCGCATGATCAAAACCTAAAATGTCTACATGTTCCACCTTTCCAATCGTTTCAAGTCCGCGCTTTATTCCTGGCCAATCTATTTCTAGCCTGTCGTTTTTGTCGGCTTTCCATCTCATAAAGTCAAGGTCTTCACTTAGGCGTGTGCCCAATTGAAGAGACAAGGCGGTTCCACCCACTAACACAAAGGGCTTTATACACTCCAATTTTGAAACAGAACTGAATATCTTAGATACATTCGGTGCCAATCCTTTCATGTCGAAATCTTATTTAATTGCCTTGTCGCCATCGCCTTTACGTATGCGCCAGGTCTCTTGGCATTGAAATAATAGAAAGCTAAAAACTTGTTGAGCGTGTAGAGATAGCTGCCTTGCGGGATGAGATTTCTAACCCAACAGGCCTTAATTTGCTTGTAGGGGTAAATCAGAAAAAGCTTGTTAATGTCTTTGAGGTCAAGGTGCAGCAGCACCAATTCTATCAAGAACTCGTCCGTGATGTTGTTGATAGAACTGGAATCGTAAGACCAAAAGCAATGTTCTTGCTTCAGTTTCTTCAATAATTGCCGCTTTATCTCTGCTTTTTGCATACTACACAACGATGTTTACCCACTTGCAAATATACGCAAAACAAATGTTACGAACAAATTAAGCGGTAAGCAAATCAACTATAACCGTGCAACAAAGGAACTGTACATACCAAACCTCGTATGTACGGGCACGCATGCCGACTTGTTTTAACAGCTCTTCTTATGAAATAACGTAAACCGAAAAGCACCTTTCCCCTACCCTTTCAGCCCCACAAAAACGTTATTGGCGGCGTTTGCAGCCCCACATAAAAAATCAAAAGCCCGACATTTACATGCCGGGCCTTTGCCATAACTAGTTGTTCTTTTTATTGTTGAGGAGCAACAGCGCCGCTTCTCTTCTCCTTGATACGAGCCTTCTTGCCCGTGAGTGCGCGGAGATAGTACAGTTTTGCGCGACGAACCTTACCACGCTTGTTCACCTCGATGCTGTCGATGTTAGGCGACTCGATGGGGAAGATACGCTCTACACCCACCGTTCCCGACATCTTACGAACAGTGAAACGTTTCTTGTCTCCGTGACCAGAGATGCGGATAACAACACCGCGGTAAAGCTGGATACGTTCTTTCGTACCCTCGATAATTTTGTAAGCGACAGTAATCGTGTCTCCCGACTTAAATTCGGGGAACTTTTTGCCGGTTGCAAATGCTTCTTCAGCAACTTTAATCAAATCCATTTTGCTTGATATTTAAATTGTTTATCGCCCAACGTAACATAGCTAGGTAACTCTTCTTCCTGCCAGCGATTACGCCGAAAAGCGGTGCAAAGGTACTGCTTTTATCGTTCTTGGCCAAATGATTGGCACGAAAAGTGAACTTGCGCAGCACAACATAGCCGCAAAAAAACAAGTCAGGCAAGCGACATTAGCCGTTTGCCTGACTGCTTTGTAGCGGGACCCAGGATTGAACTGGGGACCTCATGATTATGAATCATGCGCTCTAACCAGCTGAGCTATCCCGCCAACGTTTGCTTGTTTGCGGGTGCAAAGGTAAGATAAAAATACGAAACGAGCAAAAAAAAATGTGTTTTTTCGGGCGAATACCGTAAAAAAGTGGTATTTTTGTACACGATATGAAATAAAGCAGGGGGTCGGCGAGGCACCCGTGCCACCTCTCCAACGTAGGCCCAAGGGGCAAAAGGAGGGCAAGCATACATTATATTTAATAGCAAACCACTATCTGTATTGTTATGGACAAGCAAAGACTGTGCATCGAGCACGAGCTAACATCTAACTCGACAGCAATCATCTGGGACCTTATCAGCACCGATTCGGGGCTGGCGCGATGGATGGCAGACAGCGTAACGCAAGAGGGAGAACGACTAACCTTCGTGTGGGGCGAACTATGGAGCCACCACGAAGTGCGAACGGCCACCATTGTTGAGAAGGTTAAGAACCAATACATCAAGGTAAGTTGGGACGACGAAGAGGGGCCCGACAACTTTTTTGAACTGCGAATGGACAAGAGTCACATCACCAACGACTACATGCTGACCATTACCGACTTTGCTTGGGATGATGAAATGGACAGCCTCCACTCCATTTGGACAGACAATTTGGCCAGGCTGCGCAACACCTGCGGCATCTAACAAAAGCCTTAAACCATGTTGCGAGCGAGGGGTTAGCCACTTTTCTCGGTGGTGGCATCAGCCTGTCGGCCAGACTTTCTTGCGCACTATCGCGCGCCAGTTAACCTTTTTAACCATTATGACACGTACCCGCTTCCTCTAACTTTTTATACCATAAGGCATACCATTTACAAGCTTTTCTGCGCATCCGCCCGTTGTTGCTGCGCGTCGTTCTCCATCGTTTAAACTGCGTTTAGGGGCGTACGGTTCGCGTTTCGGTGCAAAACCTTGCACAGCAGCGAGCTGTTGGCCATTGGTTTTATCGCCGAACACCATCGGCGAGAGAGCACTCACTGCGCCCATTTCGCTTGCCACACCACGGCAAATACACCATTTTTTTCGTACCTAGGCACAAGAAAATGGCGACACACAACCACGTGCTTGCCAAAAAATGCGTACCTTTGCGATGCGGTCTATGCCTTTTTGCGGTTCAGACAACGGCCTTCAACGAGCCGACATGGGGCAAGGACGCACCCTCAAACAATGGTTTTAACATCATAATCACCTATTATTATACTAAGAAATGAACAGGAGAAAAGTTTTTCTTTCGCTTCTAATAACGGCCGCTACGTTGTGCGGATGTGGCGCACGCTATGCCGTTACGGGCATAGAGCGCAGCAGAGTGCTGATAGACAAACGCTACGATGCCGCCAACGATGCCGAATTGCAGGCCTTCACCGCACCCTATAAGCAACAAGTAGACAGTTTGGTGGCACCCATTGTGGGGCGCGCGGGCTGTAACATGTCGGCAGGAAGGCCCGAAAGCACATTATCCAACCTCATGACCGACATTCTTGTCTGGGCCGGACAACGCTATGGCGAGCAGCCACAGTTTGGCGTTTACAACGTTGGCGGTCTGCGCGCGGCCATCGTCGAAGGAGACGTTACGCGCGGCGACATCATCAACGTGGCTCCTTTCGAAAACAAGGTGTGTTTCATTACACTTACCGGCGAACAAGTGCAACGGCTGTTCGAACAGATAGCCAAACGCGGCGGAGAAGGCGTAAGCCACAGCGTGAGACTGGTTATCGACAAGAACCGACAACTGAAACGCGCCACCATAGACGGCAAACCCATCGACCCCAAAGCGCAATATCGCGTGGTGACCAACGATTATGTGGTGCAAGGCAACGACGGCATGCCTGCCTTTAAGGAAGGAACGCAGCTTGTTGCGCCCCAATCGGAGGAAAACAACGTGCGCTATGTGATGATGGATTACTTTCGCGAGCAAATGAAAGCGGGCAAAACCGTGTGCGGAAAACGCGAGGGAAGAATAACAATTGAATAGCTTGTGCGTGCGAAAGGCGCTTAGTCCATGAGTTTTACCGCATCCAACCCTGGAACGTGAAAAGAACAATTTCGCTAAACAATGGGGTTATACCACAACAAACGAACAGCCCACAACCTCAAAATAAACGACACAAAAGATGAAGAAATACCTGTTAATGGCCGTAACTTGCATGGCCTTGCTTACAGCACAAGCACAGAAACAGCTGGTTATACTACACACCAACGACACGCATAGCTGCATCATGCCTTTGAGCGAACACCTGGCCGACACAGCCATCGCCGGGCGCGGAGGTTTTCTTAGGCGCGTGGAAATGATAAAGCAAGAACGACAAAAGCATCCCGACTTGCTGTATTTCGACAGCGGCGACTTCTCGCAAGGGTCGCCCTACTACTCCATGTTTAAGGGCGATGTTGAGATAGAGCTGATGAACCGCATGGGCTGCGACGCCAGTACGGTGGGCAATCACGAGTTCGACTTCGGCATGGAGAACATGGCGCGCATCTTCAAAAAGGCGAAATTCCCCATCCTTTGCGCCAACTACGACTTCACCGGCACGCCTCTCGAAGGCGTAGTTAAGCCATATACCATCATCCATCGCAATGGTTTAAAGATTGGTGTGTTCGGTATAGACCCCAAGTTGGAGGGGCTTGTGCTCACTAAGATGTACAAAACGGTGAAGTACCTAGACCCTGCCGCCACGGCATTGAAGGTGGCAACGATGCTAAAAAAGAAGATGAAATGCGACGTGGTGATTTGCATTTCGCACCTAGGTTGGGGCATTGGGGGCGACGACGACCAGAAGATGATAGCAGGTTCGCGCCATATCGACTTGGTTTTGGGTGGTCATTCGCACACGTTCTTCGAGAAACTACGCTATGCCAACGACCTCGACGGCAAGCCCGTGCCCGATGACCAGAACGGGAAAAACGCCGTATATGTGGGCAAAATCGTGCTCACAGTGGGAAAGAAGTAAGCGCGGAGCAGGGCGCAAAGTAAAATGCCACACAATAACCGCCCACCTTTTGCGTTTACATATAACGTATGAAACAACTTATATACCTTATTATATATATGTGTTTGTTGCCCATCACTACGAGGGCACAACAACGGCGCGTGGAGAACAGGCCCTACACCGACCTGCGCCCATTTCATTTTGGTGTGGTAGTGGGTGTCCACATGCAGGATGTGGAGTTGTTTAACGCTGGTCCACAGACGCTAACGTTAGACGGCGGACAGGTTATTGAGACCAACATCGCCGCCGAACAAGACCGCTATGACCCTGGTTTCGTGGTGGGCGTAACGGGCGAACTACGCCTTAACCGACACTTCCAGCTGCGCGCCGTGCCTGCAATGTACTTCGGGAATAGGCATCTGGTGTTTAAAAATCAAGGGCAAACGGATGCCGACGGCCAACCCATCATACACCGGCAAGACATGAAAACGGCCTATATCTCTACGGCTTTCAACCTTATTTTTGCCGCGCCACGGTTCAACAACCATCGTCCGTACCTGGTGGCAGGCATTAATCCCATGCTCAATCTCAGCGGAAGTGATACCGACATCTTGCGATTTAAACGCCACGATGTGTTTGCCGAGGTGGGTATTGGTTGCGATTTCTACCTGCCTTACTTTAAACTTCGCCCCGAATTGAAGTTTATGTTCAGTCTTATCGACTGCTTGGATGCTAAGCATGTCGACCGACTTCGCGACAAAAATCTTGTGTCTTATGCTCGTTCCACATCGCGCGCAACCAGTAAAATGATTGCACTATCGTTTTATTTTGAATGAAGTAGACAGGTGGACGAGTGAACAAGTAGGCAAGTTAACGAGATGACCAGTTAACAAGTTAACAAAAAGACAAGCTAACGAGTTGACGAAAAGACAAGCTAACAAGTTGACGAGAAGACGAGTTAACGAGCAGACAAGGTGACAAGTTAACAAGTAGACGAGTGGACAAGCTGGTAGGCGCAGCCATTTTTTCACCCTTTCACCCTTTCACTTTTTCACCTTTAATAAGTCTTTTCACCCTTTCACCTTTTCACCTTTAAAACGCCTCTCCACTTGTTCTTAATCAACAAAATTTAGGTATTGAGCAAAAAAACGCTCATTATTTGTAGGTATATAGCAAAACATTTACTAACTTTGCATCATCAAAAGTTAGTATAGTGCGCAATAAAAAAAGCGCAACTACAAGAAAACGCTTTTGCTAAAACCAAAGGAACAACACCAAGATTGCTTGTACCTGAGGCCACTACGGCGCACGAAACGCAACTTTTGAGCAACACGAAGAGAACATATTATACAAAAACATTTAAACAAGAACATTATTATGGCTTACGTTATTAGCGACGATTGTATCGCTTGCGGCACCTGTTTGCCCGAATGCCCCGTTGAAGCAATCTCTGAGGGCGACATTTATAAGATTGATGCAGACGCCTGCACCGAGTGTGGCACATGCGCTAGTGTATGTCCCAGCGAGGCTATCAGCCTGCCCTAAGGAACATTTTAAGATTACCGAGGAGGCCAATAAACAAGGTTTAGATGGACAACGGCTTGCACATCTAGGTGCAAACAGCCCCTGGCCATCAATAAGCTAACCTTGCTTATTGGCCTCTTTTTTATGCCTTTCCCGTTAGGTTCGCCGCCAACGGCCCGGCGAAAGAGCGGCTCAGCCAACCAAATCATCAACCTGCCAACCTATCTTCTCGTCAACTTGTTAACTTGTCCACCCGCCAACCAGCCTACTTGTCCACCCGTTAACTCGTCAACTTGTCCCCTCGCCAATCTATCTTCTCGTCAACTTGTTAACTTGTACACCCGTCAACCAGCCAACTTGTCCACCCGTTAACTCGTCAACTTATCCCCTCGTCCACTTGCCTTCTTGTTAACTTGTCCCCTCGTCAACTAATCCCCTTGCCCTCTCGTTAACCCATAAAAGCCTAGACACATGGGCTGAACAGCCTGTAATGAGCAAAGAGCTGCCGAACTTTTTTCCACACACGTGTCCTTCTTCTTCGTCCACCGCCCTACAAATTACCTAATAATAAGTATTGTGAAAAATCTGCAAAGTTCCTACTTTTGCAGCCGAAAAAAGGACAACAACCAACAACAACAATATGATATGTATCTCACATTGCAAGCACCTGCTGCTTGCATCAATGATTATTTGTGCAGCATCAACGGCTTACGCCCAGACAGACGCCAACGCGAACGACGTGGAGACAAAGCATCCGATGGAGCTTAGCGGACACGTTACGGGCAAGCAAGGCGAACCACTGATAGGCGTGGTCGTGCAAGTAAAAGGCACCAACACCCGTACCATAACCGACGAGCAGGGCGCATACACGCTTTCCGCGCCACAAGGGGCGCACATTACACTTACTTTCCATTATATTGGATGCAAACCCGCCGAACGACAAGTAGACCTTTCGCAAAACTACAAGCAAGATGTTCAGCTGAACGAGGCCACCGAAATGCTCCAAGGCGTTGAGGTGGTGGGGCGCAACGAGCGGTCGTACAAGAACACGCTATCGTTCGTTGGCACCAAAACGGCCACGCCCATAAAGGATGTTCCACAATCCATTGGCTACGTAACTAAGGAACTCGTGCTAGATCAAGGTGCCACAACGGTTAACGACGTGGTAAAAAACATCAGCGGCGTTAACCAATATAGCTTCTACAACGATTTCTCCATACGCGGCTTTCGCACCACAGGAAACCGCAACTCAGGAAACCTCATCAATGGCATGCGCGCCCAAACAAGCCTGTGGAAACAGCAATCTCTGGCAAATATCGAGCGTGTTGAGGTTATAAAAGGCCCTGCATCGGCGCTCTTCGGCAACGCATCGCCCGGCGGAGTAGTCAACAGGGTTACGAAAAAGCCGCTCTCTGAGAACCGCAGGCAGGTAAGTACCACCGTGGGAAGCTACTCTACGTTTAATGTTTACAGCGATTTCACCGGGCCGCTCGACCGAAAAGCAACCCTTCTCTATCGCCTAAACCTGGGTTATGAAAACACCGACTCGTATCGCGACTTGCAAGGAGGGCAGAACTTCATTGCGGCGCCGTCCTTTTCGTACGTTCCCAACAGCCGCACACAACTCAATGTCGATGTTTTCTTCCAACAATACAACGGCAAGATAGACCGCGGACAAAGTATTTTCGGCGATGGCGACCTCTACTCGGTGCCCATCTCGCGCTCGTTGTCGGCGGCCAACGACTACTTGAAAGAACGGCTGGTGAACATTACGCTCGGACTGTCTCACAAGCTTTCCAATCACGTTTCGTTCAACAGCACATACCTCAACTCTTCGTACGACGAAGACATGCAAGAGCACAATCAGGCCAACGCCTATGTGCTGAACGCCGACAGCACCCAGAACAACAGCCGCGTAATGATGCAGGCGATGGTAAGGAAACGCCATTTTCGCAACAACAGCTTCAACAACTATCTGAACATCGACTTCAATACGGGCCGTGTGCGCCACACAGTGCTGGTGGGATGGGACTATTTCCAAACCGACTTGCTGGCCGGGACATCGTCGATGACTGCCAAGGGCTACCTTTTAAAGAACGGAAAGACGACAACACGGTTCGACAAACGAAAGATAAACAATTATGTTCTCGATGCCGACGGCAACCCAAAGACCAACGTTCCCTACTTCGACCTCAACTCCACAACGGGAAATGGCATGAAAGACATCAGCAAGTACGTGTTTACCACCGACCCCATCAACCCCTATCGACAATACTCGCACGGCATTTACGTACAAGAACAGCTTAAATACGGCAGGCTTCAGCTGCTGTTGGGCCTAAGGCAAGAGTTCTTTACCGACATCCTTAACAGGCGATTGGCCGACGAAAGCCGCTCCACCCAACACGCACTGATACCGCGCGTTGGCGCAGTTGTGGCCCTCAACAAGGCCATTAACGTGTACGGAACGTGGGTTAAGGGTTTCGAACCGCAGGCTGCCAGCATCCAAAGCGACCCGAATACGGGTGGCCCGTTCTCGCCAGAGCAGTCGCAGCTGCTCGAGATGGGCATCAAGAGCGATTGGTTCGACCGCAGGCTTAGCCTCACAGCGGCACTCTTTCACCTCACCAAGAACAACACCTTATATAATGCCGGCGATGCTGGCAACCCCAACCTGCTGATGCAAGTGGGCGAAGAAGTGGCCAAGGGCGTGGAAGTTGATGTTGCAGGCGAGATATTGCCGAACTGGAGTGTGGTGGCAAACTACGCTTATACAGATGCAAAGATAACCAAAACGGCAACGGATAAGGAGCGCGACTTTGGCACTCAACGGCCCAACACGCCGCGACACGCCGCCAACGTATGGACAAAATACATCCTTCGGCATGGTGCATTGCGCAATCTTGGTTTCGGCATCGGCGTAAATGCCAATAGCGAACGTTACGGACAAGTGGGCAAACGCGCCAACACCATCGTTTATCCAGGCTATGCCATACTGAACGCGGCCTTGTATTATCGGGTGAGAAGTATGCAACTACAACTAAATGCCGACAACTTGCTGAACAAGACCTATTGGGTTGGCGGTTACGATAAGCTACGTTCGTTCCCTGGTGCTCCTTTGTTTATAAAGGCAACAGCCACTTACAGGTTTTAAAGAGCTTGGTGCAATTAACGAATTTGGCCAACAACATCGGTTTAACCGACGTTGTTGGCCAAATTCGTTTCATTGCTTAAAGCTCATAAAACATGGGCTAAAACAAGCCATGCCAGTCCAACCACATGTATTACGACCGCTTTTGTTAAGCCTATTTCGGCAGACCGGCAAGGCCTACACAACAGACGTAACTTATATTACGACCGTTTCTTCAAACCTTATTTCAGCAGTTCGCTAAGGCGGCCCAGCAGTTCGTCGCCGCGCAAGTCCCTGCCAACAATCTCGCCTTTTTGGTTGATAAGCACACATGCAGGTATGCCTTGCACCTGATAAAGACGTGCGGCAGAACACTCCCAACCTTTCAGGTCGCTGGCTTGAATCCAACCCAAGCCCATATCTTTCACGGCGTTTTCCCAGTCTTCTTTCTTTTCGTCGAGCGAAACGCCCACTATTTCAAGACCCTTTCCGCGAAACTTAGAATAAGCTTGCACCACATGGGGCATCTCCATGCGACATGGTCCGCACCACGAAGCCCAAAAGTCTACCATCGTTATCTTGTTCTTAGCCACCACATCCGACAGTTTCACCTGCTTACCATCAAGCGTGGGCAACGTAAAATCGGCATATTGTCCCCCTTCGGCAGGGGCTGTTTGGGCGCCATCACCAGCACTAGCCGTATCAGCAGTCTGCTCGGTTGTCTGCGCTGCGGCAGAGTCTTGGTTGTTGCAGTCTTGTTTTTTGCAAGTACACGAGGCAAAGGTAAAGGCTATCGCCAATACCCATGCAGAAAGGATTGTTTTCTTCATATAGTTGTTTTGTTTTAAAAAAGCTTGTGCGCGTTTGCCGCAAAGTTTTAGACACAAAGCCAAACATTGGACAAATGCGCACAATATCGTGTTAGTTGTTTTTGCCGACCACAAGCTTGTTAAGCCGTTTTCGGCAGGTTTACGCGCAAAGCTTGCTGCCTGGCATCACTTCACGCTTTCAGTCTTTACGCTCTCTATTGCGCCTGTTACAGGACTAAACACAATCTGCGTAAGCTGTTTCTTACCGAAAAGTTCGCCGCTAAGCGGTTCGGTTTTGCCAAACTGAGCCATGTAAAGTTCGATAACGGCCCGCATGTTGTTCTCTTGTGCCACAGAGATTTTCACCTTACCAGGCAGATTTACATACACGCCCGCATTGTCTTTCACCTTTCCGCGGTCGATAGACGCCTGCATAGTGGGTATCGAATGCAGGTCTTCTACACTTATATAATAAGGTTTTCCGCCCAAATCATCCTTATCGGCCATACCATAATGGCGCGAAAAGCGGAACAGCACCTCGCGTTCTACGGCCTTTGTAGGCACGAAGTTGATAACGGTTTCGGTGGTATCTTTAACCGTTGTGCCAGCAAACACTTGCAGCAGTGCACGTTCTTGCAGGTCTAGGTTGTTAAGCATCAGCCGCAACTGTTCGCCATCTTTGGGCATGGCATCTGCTTGTCCGCGCGAAAGTTGGTTTCGGCTGTCGCGTATGTCGTATATTTCCTTGGCTATCAGCTCGGCCATCTTAGCCGACGAGCCAGCCGAAAGAATTTCTTGATTCATGAAATCCTTGGGGTTAAGCTGGCGTTTAGCCCGTGCTGGCACAAAGTTTTTGGGCTGTTTGGGTTCAGGCGGCGTGGTGTTGATAGCCAGCAACAGGCCATTATCGGCCAACTTTACGTCGCTAATGCTGTGTTTCTTGTCCATAGCCGCCACGTAATGCTTGGTAGAGTCGGGCGTGCCAAAGTCGGTAATGTTGATGCCAACCACGCGATACGCGGTGGATTTCTCCATCGGCGTGTTCAAAAGCTTCATGTATTTTTCGCCATACATGGCCAGTTCGCCTGGCGTATAGGTGGTTTTCTCCACCATAACGGCTAGTCTTATTCCTGTTTTGGGCAAGAAATAAGGGATGCCCTCTGCTTGTGCATTGCCTTGTGCAAAGCCAGAAATGGCGGCAAATGCCAAGGCTGCAATGGTAACGAATAGCTGTTTCATATCTATTGTTGATTTTATTATATAATAAAAAGCCTCACCATCACCCCCTCTCCAAAGGGCGAGTGGAATGAGATACTTTATTGTGGTATCGCAGTTGACCTGTTGACACGTTTATTAGTTTATCAGGAACGCAGCCTAGGCCAACAAACCCCTTGGTTTAAGCCTTGCCCACACCCACGAACCTACGCCTTAAATGCGTTAAAAGTTCACAAGCATTTGGCCTTATTCCTTTATTTTTCTACTTCCTTACTGTCCTTCAATTAACGACTTACTGCTTAAAAGCCTGCCGCTTACAACATTCTACCTACTACTTTACGACTTTACTACCTACTCCTTACTCCTTTACTACTTTTACTACCTACTACTGACTACTTACTCCTTACTACCGACCACTTACTACTTACTACTTTACTCCTTACTACCCTAGAAACTTAAAACTAAGCCAGAAATTCGAACGCTTGGGGCAGGTAACTCACAATGTCGCCTGCCATCAGACTTTCTTTTCCCAGTTGTTTTGCAGCCAAGTCGCCAGCCAGTCCGTGCAGGTACATCCCCACGATGCAAGCATCTTCGCGGTTATACCCCCGCGCCAACAGTCCTGTTATGATGCCCGTCAGCACATCGCCGCTGCCGGCAGTGGCCATCCCGGCGTTGCCCGTGGGGTTGAAATACACCTTTCCTGCGGGCAAGCAAAGCGCAGAATAGTGTCCTTTAAGCAAGATATAGGCTTGTAGGTGTTGAGCCAAGTCGAGTGCTTTCGACAGTCGGTCGTAGTCGCCTTCGCTCCCACCGTTGCCCAACCTGTCGAACTCGCCAACGTGAGGTGTCAGTATCAAGTTCTGTGGCAGCTGTTGCATCCACGCCTTATGCGAGGCCAGTATGTTCAGCGCATCGGCATCAATCACCATCGGGCATTGCGTACGTCGTATCTGCGAGATAAGCGCAATGGCCGTATCTTCGTGTTGTCCCAGCCCGGGACCCATCCCCACGGCATCATAATGCTCGGTGTCGAGGGGTTCGGTGAAGAAATAATCTTCTTTACCAGCACTTAAAATGGCCTCGGGCAGAGATATTTGCATCACGTCGTAGTTACGTCGAGGGGTGCAGATGGTTAGTTTTCCCACCCCCGAACGCATACAAGCACGCCCGGCCAGCACCGCTGCTCCGGCCATGCCGTAGCTTCCGGCCACGATAAGTGCATGCCCCATTAGGCCCTTATTAACGAAATCGCCGCGTTTAAGCATTCGGCTGCGCACGTCGGCCTCCTCCAACACCTTGTATTTGGCATCTGTGCGTGCGATGTACTCCGGACTAAGCCTAATGTCCAGCACGCGCAAACGACCTATAAACTGCTGGTTGTCTTCGAAAAGCATGGCCAACTTCTTCTGTTGCAACGTCAGTGTGAGGTTCGCTTTCACGATGTGCGACTTCACATTGTGCGTATTGTCCTCGGTCATCAGCCCCGAAGGCAGGTCGATGCTCACCACCTTGGCAGGCGATTGGTTGATGTATTTCACCAAAGAGGCAAAGCCGCCGGTAAGTGTCTTGTTCAGTCCAGCACCGAAAAGTCCGTCAATCACCACCGTTTCGGCCGTCAGTTCAGGCGGGTCGAAGTCCACCACAACCTCCGTAAAGGCCTTGATGCGCTTACAATCCATCACCCTTTGCTTGTTCGTGGCGCAGTCGTCAGACAGTTTACCGTTAACGTTGAAGAGAAACACCGCCACCTTATAGCCAGCCTCGGCCATCAAACGGGCCACAGCCAGCGCATCGCCGCCGTTGTTTCCTGGGCCAGCAAACACCACGAACGGCGTTCTGTTGTCCCATTCTTCCCGCAAGACGCGCACAATGGCCTTGGCCGCACGTTCCATCAGGTCGATGCTTGCCACGGGCTCGTTTTCAATCGTAAACTTGTCTAGCTCCTTTATCTGAGTGCCAGTGAATATCTTCATAATGTGCAAAAATACAAATTAAATTACTTTTCACTAGCAAAAGCACCTAACATTTACATATTATTATGTTCTTTGTGCCGAAATGCTAACAAAATGCACCATAAAGATGCTTTATGGCAGGTACGGCGACAGGCTTTGCCACCCCTCAATCAGCCCTCTTACAACAGCTTTAAACTTTTTTCTGATGAACGATTTAGGCCAAACGCATTGTTAATGTTTTACAAATCCGCCATCATTCAGCACAAAGCGGCCTTACCTATTAAGATGTCCATAGATAGGGAGGGGCTTGTTGCCTGGTGATGCAAAACCAAGAAAAGCACCCCTCATCGATGCACGAAACACCCGGACTAAGATACGTTTAAGTCTGAAATCTTGTCCCATTCGGCTATGTCAAAACATAGTTGTGCATCAAAAGGCCACCTGGCGGAAGGCATTCCATACATCCTTTACAAGCCGTAAACTGCCTGTCGATGGCAGATTACTGCTGCATTTGCCTGATGCCGCCTGCGTTAGCTGTGCTCTGCATACCATGCAACCGCTTGCACCGAGAGGTAGCAAGCACACTTGCTCCCTGTTCTGTTGCTCATGTGCGCTTACATGGCACAGCCACCTTTGTCTAGTTTTCGGCAAGAAATTTAACACAAAAAGTGCCCTTTTCGTCAACCAACTGCCCACCTTTGTCGCAAAAAATCGATTCTCGCGGAGGTTTGTCTTGATGCGAAAAGGGGCTGGTTGTACATGTTGGCAAGATGAATATTTATTTAAGGAGACCGCCATTTACACCAGTTTTTAGGCCATTTGTTGCCAAATGTGGTGCAATATGCC
>NZ_KV815082.1:56777-84349 GCF_001814145.1 Prevotella sp. HMSC073D09
AGTGCGTTTTGATGCTAAACGCAAGGTAAAATGGCGCAAAATGCGGCTCAAAATGGTGCTAAATGCAAGGCGAAAAGCATATAAATACACCACTATTGTATAAACATAACCCCTCCGAGGCATGAAACACATGCCCGAAAAGGGCAAAACAGCCATTAAAAAGGGCGATTTTAGGGGTTAAAAGGGCGAAATTGGACTTGGAAAATTACGAGTTGACAACCAAACTAGAAAGGCTAAATGGTGCAAAATGCAGGTCCTTTTCTTAAATATAGGCAAGACGGAAGGAGCAAAAAGCCAAAAACAGTAGTTATTTACCTACTTTTCGGCCTACATTTTCGCTAGAAAGGAGTAAAACCCAGAGTGCATTTGTAAAATAATAGATAAGAATTTAAGCTTTTGAGTTGGTGAGTTGATGAGCTGATGAGTTGGTGAGTTGTTAAGTTTGTGGGTTGGTAAGCTGATAAATTGTTAAGTTGATGAGTTGATGGGTTGATGGGTTGTTGAGTTGTTGAGTTGATGAGTTGGCAAGCTGATGAGTTGGCAAGCTGATGAATTGGCAAGCTGATGAATTTGATGAGTTGATAAGTTTGTGGGCGTAGCCATTTTTTCACCTTTTCACCTTTTCACCTTTTCACCTTTAAACGTCCCCTTTCACCTTTAAACGCCGTCATCTGCCCCATAAAAACCTAAATAACGTTAGTTGAGTCCCCGTGTTCCACTTTTTTTTCGTATTTTTGCAGCTTAATAGCAAAAAGATTATATGGCTCGAATTAAATTGATAGATAAGGTTTTCGAGACCTCCATCACGGAAACCCAAATACAAGAACACGTTAAAGCCGTTGCAGACAGGATAAACAAAGACATGGCCGATAAGAACCCGCTGCTTTTGGCCGTACTAAATGGCTCGTTTATGTTTGCCGCCGACCTCATGCGCATGCTCACCATACCCTGCGAAATATCCTTCGTTAAGCTGGCATCCTACCAAGGCACTACATCTACGGGAAAAATTAAAGAGGTGATTGGCATCAACGAAGACCTTGCCGGACGAACGGTTATCATCGTTGAAGACATCGTTGAGTCGGGATTGACAATCAAGCGTATGATTGAATCGCTGGGAACGCGCTCGCCCAAGTCGATACACATCTGCACATTGCTGGTTAAACCCGACCGCCTTACCGTTCCACTCGATGTGGAATACGCTGCCTTCGAAATACCAAACGACTTTATCGTGGGCTATGGCTTGGACTATAACCAGCAAGGGCGCAACCTAAGAGACATTTATACCGTGGTGGAAGAGTAAGAAACCTCGCCCCAATGTCTTTAAAGGTAGACAATCACATAATAATTTTTTTCACTATAAACACAACGAAATGAAGAATATCGTTATCTTCGGTGCACCCGGTTCGGGCAAAGGCACACAAAGCGACAAGATGATTGCCAAGTACGGTCTCGAACATATCTCAACGGGCGACGTCCTGCGCAACGAGATAAAGAACGGCACGCCATTGGGCAAAACGGCCAAGGAATATATCGACAACGGGCAACTGATACCCGACGAACTGATGATTGACATCCTAGCTAGCGTGTACGACAGCTTTGGAAAAGAACATAAAGGCGTTATCTTCGACGGTTTTCCACGTACCATTCCGCAAGCCGAGGCACTTAAAAAGATGCTCGACAAACGCGGGCACAAGGTGGCTGCCATGATTGAACTAGACGTTCCCGAAGACGAACTGATGAAACGACTGGTGCTGCGCGGACAACAAAGCGGGCGCACAGACGACAACGAAGAAACAATTAAAAAACGACTGGGCGTGTATCACAGCCAAACGGCACCGCTCATCGAATGGTATAAAACAGAAAACATCCACAACCACATCGACGGATTGGGCGAACTGGAACGCATCTTTGCCGACGTGTGCGCTGTGATTGACAACATCTAAACTGCTCATGCCCGAATCAAACTTCGTAGACTACGTAAAGATTTACTGCCGCTCTGGTAAGGGCGGGAGGGGTTCTATGCACCTCCGACACGTGAAATACAACCCTAACGGCGGTCCCGATGGGGGCGACGGCGGCCGCGGCGGCAACATCTACCTGCGCGGAAACCACAACTATTGGACGCTGTTGCACCTTAAATTCCAACGGCACGTGTTCGCCGAGCATGGCGGAAACGGCGGAAGAGACAAATGCCACGGCACAGACGGCAAGGACGTTTATATTGATGTGCCTTGCGGAACGGTGGTGTACAACGCCGAAACAGGCAAGTATGTCTGCGATGTTATGCACGACGGGCAGGTGGTGATGCTGCTAAAAGGGGGTCGAGGCGGACTGGGTAACTTCCAATTCCGCACTGCCACCAACCAAACGCCACGCTATGCGCAGCCCGGCGAGCCGATGGAGGAAATGACCATCATACTGGAATTGAAGCTTTTGGCCGACGTCGGACTGGTGGGTTTCCCCAATGCAGGCAAGTCAACGCTGCTCTCGTCGCTCTCTTCGGCACGTCCTAAGATTGCCAACTACCCCTTCACCACCCTCGAACCATCGCTGGGCATCGTGGCTTATCACGACCACAAGTCGTTTGTGATGGCCGATATCCCCGGCATCATCGAGGGAGCAAGCGAAGGTAAAGGCTTGGGGCTGCGCTTTCTTCGGCATATCGAGCGCAACTCGCTTTTGCTCTTCATGGTGCCTGGCGATACCGACGACATTAAGAAAGAGTACGAGGTGCTGCTCAACGAGCTGAACAACTTCAACCCCGAACTGAACGACAAGCACCGCGTATTGGCCATAACCAAATGCGACTTGCTGGACGACGAACTGATTGAGATGTTGCGCGAGACGTTGCCCACCGACCTACCCGTGGTGTTTATCTCGGCTGTTACGGGGCAAGGACTGCCTGAGCTAAAAGACATCCTTTGGCGCGAACTGAACAGCGAGAGCAACAAACTGCAAAGCATCATGGCCGAAGACACCCTCGTTCACCGCGACAAAGACATCAGAATATTTGCACAAGAACTGGCCGACGAGGGCGAAGACATCGACGTGGAGTACATCGACGCCGACATCGAAGACCTTGACGACTTTGAATACGAAGACGAAAATGATGCCTAAACTGCTGGAATATACCCTTGGCCACGGCATTCACGCTTTCAGTACCATGCGTACCGATGGCGCAAGCCAAGGCGCTTACGCCCAATTTAACATCAATCCCTATTGTGGCGATGCCCCCGAACACGTGGCGCAAAACCTCCATAGCCTGTGCCGCGTGCTGGGCATCGCCCCTTCTAACCTCGTTATGCCCCACCAAACCCACGAAACAACCGTGCGGCAGGTGGGCAGCGAGCTGCTTTCGATGCCGCAGAACGTGCGCCAAATGGTTCTGGAAGGCGTTGACGCACTCATTACCAACGTGCCTGGCGTTTGCATTGGCGTGTCTACGGCCGACTGCATCCCCATCCTTCTCTACGATGCCGAACATCGAGCCACGGCCGCCATACATGCAGGGTGGCGCGGAACGGTGAAACGCATCGCACAAAACGCCATCATCCAAATGCGCGCAGCTTTCGACACCAACCCGCAAAGCTTACGCGCTGTTATTGCGCCTGGCATCTCGCTACAACACTTTGAAGTGGGCGACGAAGTGTACGAAGCCTTTGCCAAAGCCGCTTTCCCAATGAACGATATTGCGCAACGGCACAACAAATGGCACATCAATCTACCCCTTTGCAACCAATTGCAACTGCAAGAGTTAGGCGTTAAAGCCGAAAACATACACGCAACGGACATCTGCACCTACAACCGCTGCAACGATTTCTTTTCAGCCCGAAGGCTAGGCATAAACTCTGGCCGCATTTTTACGGGCGTTACCATCCGCTGAACATGGCCAAATGGCTGGTTGCCACTTTGCGTGGCGGCATTGGCTTGCGCCTGTCAGCACATCTATGTTACACGTATGAAACAGCTTTTTGCATTACTCCTCGTTCTGTTCTTCAGTTCGGGCAAGCCCGCTGAGGACCATTTCACGCCTGCCGAGACCCAACAAATTAGCATTGCCACGCCTGGCTTGTTCGATAAAGGCAACGTTTTCTTTATCGACCTCAACGCCATTGCGCACAAAAACTATGCCTTCCCGCTGCCTGTGGGCAAGGCCAAGGTGGCCAAAAACAACGCATTGGAGATTACAACCAAGCGTGGCGATGTGGTTAAGGCCATGATGCCCGGAAGAGTTAGGCTGGCAAGAAAGAACAAACAGTGGGGAAACGTGGTGGTGATACGCCACGACAACGGTCTGGAAACCGTGTATGCGCACAACGCACAGAACTTAGTAAAACCCAACCAAGCGGTAGAGGCCGGCCAATCTATTGCCATCGTGGGCAAGAAAGACGGCAAGGGGCGTTGCCTTTTCCTAACGATGGTGAACGGCGGACGCATCAATCCGCAAACCATCGTCGACCCCAAAAGTCATAAACTGAACAAGGGGGTGATGCGATTTGAGAAAAACGGACAACGCGTAACCGTTAGGCAGGCCACAGAAAAGGACATAGAAGAAAAGCCTTTAGCCGACAAAAAGGGGAAAGCCGAGGCCAAAAAGACGGCCAAAGAGGAAGAGAAGGCTAAACGCGAAGAGGCCAAACGGCTGAAAGAAGAACAAAAACTGCTGGCCGAAGAGCAGAAAGCCGCCAACAAAACGCTGCTTAAGCCGCAGAAAGACGTGAGGGGCAGTGTAAGCAACAAGCTTTTCTTGTCGCAGTTTTCGCCCAACGAATGGGCCTACCCACTGCCTGGCAGCCATGTAATTAGTCCCTACGGAGGGCGCAGAAGGCACTCGGGCGTAGACATCAAGACCCGCCCTAACGATAAGATATTGGCCGCTTTCAGTGGCATTGTGGTTCGTTCGGGGCCATATTTCGGTTATGGCAACTGCATCGTCATACGTCACGACAACGGCCTAGAAACGCTTTACAGCCACCAATCGCGCAACTTCGTGAAGGTGGGACAGGCCGTTAAGGCCGGCGACGTTATCGGACTGACGGGCCGTACGGGTCGTGCCACCACCGAGCACCTGCACTTCGAGGTGTCGTTTAAAGGCAAGCGCATAGACCCCGCACTGGTTTTCAACCACGCTGCCAAAACCCTACACCAACACACGTTGGTGCATGCAAGCGGTGTTGTGCGCATTGACAAGTCGGCTAGGCTGCCCATAGCACAAGCAAGCAGCAAACAAGAAACAACAAACGTACAATAAAAATACGATGAACATAGAACTGCTTTTCGACCGCTATCTGCAACTGTCGGAGGTTAAACGCCCTGGATATATCGAGAGCCTTGGGCATCCTGAGCCCGATTCCACCCAGCAATTGGAACTAGCGGCAGGCACGCCATTGGCTCCTTTGCTTGTGTATATATATAATAAGGTGTCAGGTACGCCTCGGCAATGCAAGCGCGAAGGCCTCATCGACTTTATTCCAGGTTTTCGTCTGCCCCACTTGCGCGAGTGGCCCGCCGCCTACGAGGCCTTCAAATTGGTGCATGGCGAACAGTGGCTACCGCTTTTGTTCGATGACGACAAAGGCTATTATGCCGTCAATAGAGAAACAGACGAAGTGGCAATAAGCTTTCTTGACGAGTTCGCATTCATCGATACGATTAGCCTTAACGCCCTCAACTTCTTGCAAACGCTCGTGGCTAACTACGAACGTAAGGTGTATTCGGTAGACCGTTACGGCCTGCTCGACTACGATGAACGCAGAGAAGGCGAGGTGGCTCGCGAGATAAACCCCGACGTAGACTATTGGATGGAGGAATGAAAGGCAACTACACGTTGTGTTCCGCCTTTGTTGTGGGCTTACATTCCCAGTTTTCCAAGGACATGCTCTACGGCCTAAGCAACCCTAGCTAGCTTAGAAATTCTAAGGCAACTAGGGCTACTTAGGCTAACAAAAGCTTCTAAAAGAACCAGAAACCCCATCCATTCCACACCAAAATAAACTTTAAAAAGACCTTTCCACTTATGAAAACAACCTCCCTAAAAACTGCATATCTTGCCGAAAGTTCATTGCTGGCGGCCCTTCTCGTTCGTTTAAAGCGCCGCAACCTCTACTTCGTGGCCGGCGAAATCGTCTCGTTCGTTGCCATGTTAGGCTTTGTTGTCTTGGCCACCACCCTCCACAATGCCACGTGGACACTGTGGCTGGCCGCCGTTTGCCTAGCCTTATATGTTGTTATCAGGCGCTTTGACGTGCAAAACGAGGCCCGAATAACTGCTGTCGACCAGCTAAGGCAAGCCTATGAAGACGAGGCGCGCTACCTAGAAGGCGATTTTACCCCCTTCGGCGATGGTGCATGCCACGCCGATACCCACCATCCATTTGCCCTCGACCTCGACATATTCGGCACGTCTTCGCTTTTTCATCGGCTCAACCGCACAGTTTCAACAGGCGGAAGTAGGTCGTTGGCCGCCGCGCTCACCCAATTGCCCGGCCATACGCCACAGGCCAAGGCCGAAGTGGAACAAAAACGCGAGGCCATAGACGAGTTGGCCGCCAAACAAACGTGGCGAATGAAGTTTATTGCCCAAGGAAAAGGCAAGGCAGGCAGCATAGACAGCACACGCCTTACACAAACAATGCAAGCCGCCGCAAAGGTCTCCATCCCCCGTTTTGCCGCCGCCCGCCTACCCCTCGCCATAGCCTGCGCCTCCATTGTGGGCTTTTTCGCCACCTTGTTTCTTGCCGTCTTTACGCCGCTTAGTGCCAATTTGCCCGTTTGGTGGGGCATTATCAACTTCTTTGTGGTGATGTTGATATGCACCAAGCCGCTGCGCATGGTGAGCAAAACGGCCAACCGACTGCACGCCGAGCTAACGGCCTGCGTGCAATTGCTAAGTCTTATCACCACCGAAGACATGCAAGCCGCATTGAACAAGCAACTGAAAACCGAACTGGAAGGTGCATTGCACGCCTTCAAACAACTGCAACAAACGGTGGCTAGCCTAGACCGCCGCAGCAATGTTTTGGGTTTGATGTTCGCCAACGCCCTCTTTCTAAGCGATTTCTTTCTTGTACGCAAGTTTTTAAAATGGCAAGACAGTCACCTCAAACATTTCGAGCAGTGGGTAGACTGCCTAAGTAAGGCAGATGCACTCGTATCTTTGGCCACTTTCAGATATAATCATCCCGAAACCGTTCAGCCACAAATCGAAGACGCACCAAACATCGTTTATCAAGCCACAAACCTTCGCCACCCATTCTTAGGGACAAAGGCCGTAGGCAACGACTTGCACATCGAACAAGGCCAATACCACATTGTTACGGGTGCAAACATGGCAGGCAAAAGCACGTTTCTCAGGTGTGTGGGCGTGAACTACGTGCTGGCTATGGCCGGATTGCCTGTGTTTGCCGGCGAGATGAGGGTGTCGTGCTTTTGGCTTTTCAGCAGCATGCGCACCACCGACGACCTTACGCACGGCATATCTTACTTCAATGCCGAACTACTTCGGCTCGAACAACTCATCGGCTACTGCCACAATCACCCCAACACCTTCATCATTCTCGACGAAATATTGAAGGGAACGAACTCGTTAGACAAGCTCAACGGCTCGCGTCTGTTTCTACAAACCATGTCGCAGCTGCCTGCTAGCGGCATTGTGGCCACTCACGACCTTGAACTTTCTAAGCTAGAAGACGAAAACCCAAGTCGTTTTGCCAACTATTGCTTTGAAATTGAACTCGGAAACGACGTAACTTACTCGTATCGCATTACGCGCGGCGTGGCTCAAAACCAGAACGCAACCTTCTTATTAAAGAAGATATTGAAAGCGTAAGCCCCCTCTCTCCTCCCCTTGGGGAGGGGCGAATGCCATGCGTATTGGGCGTGATGAGCACTTAGAAAGCACGGATAAAGCCCTGAAATTCTCCTCTAAACACAAAGGCCTAAGCGCACAACTGCGCTGCAAGCCCACGCAATATCGTTGTCCAAAGCAGAGCGGTGCGAATGCTTAATTTGTATTAAAGCTCCCAACCGTTAACATAACAAACCCTAAAAAGGGGCACAAATACTGGCAAACGTTTGCAAAGTAAATAATAAAGAATTAACTTTGTAATGTGTTTTTCATAGTATTAGATTTAAGGTTAACAAAAGGTTGGGGCTCAGCGGAGCCCTTTTTTCATGCCATAAACCGAACAAGCCACACGTATAATCGCCCTTTTATTGCCTAATTCAAAAGATTTTATGGTCAATTTACCACATTGACTGCCTCAAACCAACCGCTTCCGCAACACAGCACAGCCGCTTTACTTACAATTAAACGATTGCTTTTGCGAGAATGTCACGAATTTTTATTACTTTTGTACCAATTTGATTAGCGCGCCTAGTCTACGCCAACGAAACAAAGGGGTAACAACTTGTTCCCTGCATCAACATATCAAAATGAACAGAAAACAAGCTTCTCTTACAGAGCGCAGATTTCTTCTGCCTTTCGTACTCATTACCACGCTTTTCTTCTTATGGGGCTTTGCCCGCGCCATCCTCGACGTGCTGAACAAGCATTTTCAAAACGAGCTGCACATATCCATAGCACAGTCGGCCCTCATCCAAGTAACCACTTACCTGGGCTACTTCATCATGGCCATCCCCGCCGGGCTGTTCATCAACCGCTTTGGCTATCGTCGCGGCGTGGTATTCGGGCTTTCGCTCTTCGCTTTGGGTGCCTTTCTCTTTGTTCCGGGGGCCCAAATCGGAACTTTCGAAGTGTTCTTGGCCGCGCTGTTCACCATCGGTTGCGGACTAACTTTCCTCGAAACGGCCGCCAATCCCTATGTAACAGAGTTGGGTCCACCCCAGACAGGCACTAGCCGACTAAACCTTTCGCAATCGTTTAACGGTCTGGGCAGCATCTTCGCAACGTTTAGCGTGGGGTTGTTTCTTTTCCGAAACGACAGCGAAGGCGGCAATGTAGCCATCCCATACGTGGTGTTAGGCATTGTGGTTTTGGCCATTGCGCTAGTTTTTTCGCGCGTACAATTGCCCGAAATACAAACCACCAACGACGAAAACACGGGCGGCAGCGGTCTGAAAAACATTGCCGCACTGTTTCAACGCCCCATGTTCGTATTGGGTTTGGCCGCACTTTTGGCCTACGAAGTGGCCGAAATATCCATCAATAGCTACTTCATCAACTTTGTCACAGGGCAAGGATGGATGAGCGACAAAACCGCATCGATGGTGCTTACCGCGGCATTAGCCTTCTTTATGATAGGTAGGTTTGGCGGTAGTTGGGTGATGCGGCGAGTTCGGGCGCAGCTTGTGTTGTTGGCTTGTGCCATTGGTTGTGTGTGCAGCATGTGCTTAGTGTTGCTCAACCTCGGCACATTGTCGCTCGTTGGCTTGCTGGCCAACTACTTTTTCGAGGCCATCATGTTCCCCACCATCTTCTCTTTGGCACTTACAGGATTAGGCCAACTAACCAAAAGTGCATCGTCTATCTTGATGATGACGCCCGTTGGCGGTTGCGGTTTCTTGCTTATGGGGATGATAGCCGATGGCGGCAACCCCGTCTTGCCTTTCGTTTTACCGCTCGCAGGGTTTGCTGTTGTGCTGGCTTACGCGTGGAAAATGGCCAGCAAAGGCTAAGGCTACTAGTTGTTATAGGCTATCTAAGATGCCTAGAACAACTAAAAAACTAGGATAACTACGAAATCTAGAACAACCACGAAACCCAAAACAACCAAAAGCTCCACCCACGCCCGCACCCAATCCATAAAAGAACATAATATAATTGCCAATAGCCTTTTGTTCGGGATTTTATTTGTAACTTTACATCCCTATTCACCAACAACGCAGGCCACAGAGAGTTTTAAAAACACGGCCAGCAAAACACAAAACAATCGTTCAAGACATGATCACAACATTAGTTATTCTTGCCGTTTCGGTAACCATGTTCATCATCGGCCGCCTCCGTTCGGATGTAGTGGCAGTGTGCGCCATGGCTGCCCTTCTTATCTTTGGCATTCTAACCCCGACCGAAGCGTTGGCGGGGTTCTCGTCTAACGTAGTCATCATGATGGTAGGCCTATTTGTTGTGGGCGGTGCCATCTTCCAAACAGGATTGGCCAAGGCCATTAGCCAACGCCTGATGAAACTAGCAGGCGGCAACGAAACCTTCATGTTCCTCCTCGTTATGTTCACAACGGCAGTTATTGGCGGCTTTGTCAGCAACACCGGCACGATAGCCCTCATGATGCCCGTCGTTGTAAGCATGGCCACACAAAAGGGAACACACCCCGGCCGCATGCTCATGCCCCTTGCCTTCGCCAGCAGCATGGGCGGAATGCTCACGCTTATCGGTACGCCCCCTAACCTTGTGATACAAGATGTGCTAACCAAAGCAGGCCAACAGCCGCTAACCTTCTTCTCGTTCACCCCCGTGGGCATCGTCATTGTGCTTTTGGGCGTGGCCCTGATGCTGCCGCTCTCGCGCATGTTCCTTGGCAAACGCAAGCAGAAAGGCCGCGACGCGGCCAACGTTGGAAAAACACTCGACCAGCTGGTTGAAGAATACAACCTGCAACATCAACTTCGCCGATACCACATCACCCACGAATCGCCCATCGCCGGACAAACACTAGCCGAGCTAGACCTCCGCAACCGCTATGGACTCAGCGTGATGGAAATCAGAAGAAAGGCTGCACGCAGCGGGCGTTTCATACGTAACGTGAAGCAAAGCATGCCCATGCCCGACAGCATCTTGCAAACCGAAGACGTTATTTACATAACAGGCGACAACGAACACATGGACTTCTTCGCCGCAGAAATGAAACTCGAGCAACTGGACAACACGGGTATCGACTTCTACGACCTGGGAATTGCCGAGCTGGTACTTATGCCCACGTCGCAACTTAACGGCACGAAACTTAAAAATTCGGGCCTTCGCGAACACTTCAACATTAATGTCCTGGGCATCAGACGTAGCCACGACTACATCCTTAACGACCTTTCCGAAGAACGCCTACATGCAGGCGACGTGCTATTGGTTCAGGGTTCGTGGACCAATATCGGGCAACTGGCAAACGAAAACGACGATTGGGTGGTGCTGGGTCAGCCCAAAGAACAGGCCCAAAAGGTGATACTAACCAACAAGGCACCCATCGCCGGCGCCATCATGTTGCTGATGGTGGCCATGATGATGTTCGACTTCATCCCCATAGCCCCCGTAACGGCCGTCATCATTGCGGGTCTGCTGATGGTTCTCACGGGCTGTTTCCGAAACGTAGAGGCCGCATACAAAACCATTAACTGGGAAAGCGTAGTACTTATTGCGGCCATGATGCCGATGTCTACCGCCCTCGAAAAGACGGGTGTGTCGGCAGAAATATCCCATACCTTGGTAAACTCCTTGGGCAGTATGAGTCCCATCGTGCTCTTGGCAGGCATCTACCTCACCACCAGCATCCTAACGATGTTCATCAGCAACACCGCCACCGCCGTGTTGATGGCACCCATTGCGCTATCAGCCGCAAAGGAGATTGGGGCCAGCCCTTACGCCTTCCTGTTTGCCGTAACCATCGCAGCAAGCATGTGTTTCATGTCGCCGTTCTCCACGCCGCCCAACGCATTGGTTATGCGAGCAGGCCAATACACCTTCATGGACTATGTAAAAGTGGGTTTCCCCTTGCAACTCATCATCGGCATTGTCATGATATTCCTGCTACCCTTGTTCTTCCCGTTGGGCTAAAAGCAAAATGAAGAAAATGTAAAGCAAAGCTAACAAAACGTAAGCCACAGGATGATAAGCATCAATTAATGTCACTTTTCCTCCAAATTGGACAATAAAAACACCTATAAATCTTTGTGTTGACAAATTAAAGCATTAATTTTGCATACGTATAAATAAGATAACGACATCACATCCAACTTTATAATAATTAAAATTATGGTAGATTACAAATCCCTAGGTCTAGTAAACACTCGCGAGATGTTTAAAAGGGCCATCAATGGCGGATACGCAATTCCGGCATTCAACTTTAACAACATGGAGCAGCTGCAGGCCATCATCAAGGCTGCTGCCGACCTCAAATCACCCGTAATCTTACAGGTATCGAAGGGTGCGCGCAACTACGCCAACCCCACCCTTCTGCGTTATATGTCACAGGGCGCTGTTGAATACGCTAAAGAACTTGGAGTAAATCACCCCGAAATCGTTGTCCACCTGGACCACGGAGACAGCTTTGAAACTTGCAAGAGCTGTATCGACATGGGTTTCTCCTCGGTGATGATCGACGGTTCGTCACTTCCCTACGACGAAAACGTGGCCCTGACGAAGAAGGTTGTTGACTATGCACACCAGTTCGACGTAACCGTTGAAGGCGAGCTGGGCGTTCTTGCTGGCGTTGAAGACGACGTTGTGGCAGAGAAATCGCACTACACCAAACCCGAAGAGGTTATCGACTTCGTTACGAAGACCGGCGTAGACTCGCTGGCTATCTCTATCGGCACGTCGCATGGCGCATACAAGTTCACCCCCGAACAGTGCACCCGCGACCCGAAGACTGGCCGTCTTGTTCCTCCTCCCTTGGCTTTCGACGTTCTCGATGCCATCATGAAGAAACTTCCTGGTTTCCCCATCGTACTTCACGGCTCGTCTTCCGTACCACAAGAGTACGTTGACATGATTAACAAATACGGTGGTAAGTTGCCTGATGCCGTAGGTATTCCCGAAGAGCAACTGCGCAAGGCTGCAAAGAGTGCCGTTTGCAAAATCAACATCGACTCAGACTCGCGCTTGGCTTTCACCGCTGCCGTTCGCAAGGTGTTTGCAGAAAAGCCTGCCGAGTTCGACCCCCGCAAATACTGCGGTCCTGCTCGCGACCTGATGACAGAACTCTACAAGCACAAGATTAAAGAGGTGCTTGGTTCTGACAACAAGCTGGCACAACTCGACTAATTTTTTAATAAGTCTTAGAGACTAATTTTTTAATAAGTCTTAGAGGATGTGCCCTCACTACCGAGGGCACATCCTCATATTTTTGCCCATTGCCCAACAACAAGCAAACTGACAACAACAAGCAAGCTGCCAACAGCAAGAACCAACGTGTCAACAGCCAACCACGGTCTTTATAGAAAGCGAGCGTGCTACATGTAAGCCCAAGCAGCGCATTAGAAATCCTTTTCTTGTCTTTAACTAACGAACCTACTTTTAGTTAAATTCAGTAATATTCCTTTACAAAACATACCCTTCTTGCCACGTGCTTCTAGCGAAAAATAAGCCTAAAAGCAGGCAATTAGCCACAAGATTCGACCTTACACACCACCGCTTTTATCCGTTTTTCAGAATTCCGACTGCATTTAGCACCACTTTACCCTTCTAGTTAGTCACCCATTCGCATTTTTTCAGCACCCAAAAATCGGCTTTTTACCCCCAAAAACCTACTTTTTAAGTGCTTTTTACCCCTATTTTCCACCCTTTTTCAACCAATCTAAAATGCTTTAAGCCCCTGTTCGCTGTGCAATTATATACATTTCACCCTGCGTTTTGCCGCATTTTACCCTGCATTTAGCACCAAAACGCAGTGCATTTAGCATCAAAACGCAGTGCATTTAGCGGCAAATTGCAGTGTATTTAGTGACAAATAGCCCCCAAAAGGATGCAATTGGCGGTTTATTTAAATAAATATTCATTTTGTTGGTATTAACATGCAAGCCCTTTTTGCAGCAAAACAAACCTCCGCGAGAATGGATTATTTGCACCCGAGCGGGCGATTGGTGAAGAAAAAGGCACTCATAATGTTAAAAAACATACTTAAAACATTACAACATTCAAGATAAAAGGGGTTAGAACGCTTGCGGATTTGCCAGTTATAGTCATACAGTATTGGATTTGGAAAGCCACAGTCGCATCGTAAGCAAGCAAAAATCCTCCCTCTTCTCCGCGTAAAGGTTTATTCATTCCAGGCAACACACGCCTTGCGTGCTTCCAACAACAATTTCCCAAATGCAATTCTGTTTAACCACAAGTAGGCTAATAGGCTTTGGGGCTGGTAGGCTGATGAGGTTAGTCTTTCTGGCTATACCAGCACTTCCAGTTATACCAACCCTTCCAGCTCTCCTAACAACATTTAGCTTTCCTCTTTTTGCAACAAATCAACATGTGCCCTACCCAAATTCATCCCCAACCAAGTAGGCACTTAGTTCCAAACTACGGGTTTACTTGTCTGCACTCCCCCATTTTTATTTTTAACGTTTCGATAACTAAATAAAGTGCCAAGCAAAGGCATCGTTATCTCAAAAAAATCGTTATTTTTGCAAAAAAGTAAAAAGAGAAAATATGGAGAGAATAATCTTTACCCTGTTATGCACACTTTGCGCCTGCACATCTTTCGCGCAAACAAAAAACAGCTTTGTCATTACAAGCGACATTCCCGACCTGCCCGACGGCATCGAGGTGGAGCTGGAAACGGCCGAGGGTTCGAACTACGACGAAGTGGCCAGAGCCGTTGTTCAAGACGGCAAGTTCGTTCTTACCGGCCGTCTGACACATCCCACGCTTTGCACCTTGTCTACCAACAACTACAAGCTGCTCTACGCCATGGAGTCGAAAGAAGAGCCAACATGGACCTACACCCCCATCTTCGTTAGCAACACAACAATGACGGTAAAGGCCGACAAGTACAAATACTTGGCATCTAACCTGCCCATCAGCAAACACCTCTGTGTTACGGGCGGCAAAGCACAAGCCGACTTCAACGATTTCAACCAACGAAAAAACGACTCCCTAACGTGGATGAAGAAAAATCCACAATCGCCACTGGCCATCAAGATGGCCACAGAGATGGTGCTAAACAATCGTACGCTCACCAAACGGCAGATAGAAGACATCACGGCCACCATCTTTGCCTGCCCCGAAGATTATCCACGAGTAAATGCTTATCGCCGAGCAGTGGCCACAGCAAAAGCTATGGCCGTGGGCGAATCACTTCAAGACATACCCATGTTTACCCAGAAAAACCGCACGACATCCCTCCTTGTGGCCATTCCAACGGGAAAAGTAGCGTTTATTTGCTTTTGGACAACATGGCGAAAGCCAAACCAAAAACTCATACCCGAACTTAAAAACATGGTGGCCAAACACCCCGAAGTGGCTTTTCTATGTGTGGCCGACGACAAGGAAGACTACTTGTGGCAAAAGTTTTTGGAACGAACGCAGCTGTCGTGGCCGCAATACCGGCTTACCAAGCGCGGCATGAAGCTGTTTACAGACACGTATGGGCCTGATGCCACTCCCCTCTTCGTTATGCTTGCGCCCGATGGCACCATTGTGAGGGCAAGCAGCTACCTGGGCGACATGCAAAAGCTGCTAGACAAAACGGCCTCGAAACTAGCCAAGGCCTACGAGCAACAAAAGAAGAAAGAAGAAGAGAAGGTGGGAAACTCCAAGCAATCGAAGAAAACGACATGAGAAACTGGCCGCACTCCCCACTTCCGCTTATTGCCTTTCGGCAGGTGTCTCGCTCATGTAAAAGTCAATTTTCGCCCCTTCGGTAATTGTCTTGTGGTTCAGCCAATGGGCTTTTTCAGGCGTGCCGTTAACGGTTAACCGCTTGATGTAGCGCCATTGTGGTCTGTCGGCGGTGATAACTGTTGTCTTGCCGTTCTCCAAGTGCAACGAAACCTTGGCGAAAAGCGGTGTGCCAACGGCATACTCGTTGCTTGCAGGGCACACGGGATAAAAGCCCAGAGCCGAAAACACGTACCAAGCAGAAGTCTGCCCGTTGTCTTCGTCGCCGCAATAGCCGTCGGGGTGTGCGCTATAAAGCCTATCCATCACCTCGCGAACCCAATATTGGGTTTTCCAAGGCGCGCCACTCCAATCGTAAAGGTACGTCATGTGCTGTATAGGCTGGTTTCCATGGGCGTAATTACCCATGTTCATAATCTGCATCTCGCGTATCTCGTGTATCACTTGCCCGTAATAGCTGTCGTCGAACACGGGCGGAAGGGCGAAAACAGAATCGAGCATCGCCGTGAAAGCCTTGTTGCCGCCCATCAACGAGACAAGGCCGCGTGGGTTGTGAAACACCGACCAAGTGTAATGCCAGCCGTTTCCCTCGGTAAAGACATCGCCCCACTTCAATGGGTTGTAAGGTTTCTGCCATTCGCCGTTCTTCTTTCGGCCACGCATCAGGTTAAATTCCTTGCTGAAAAGGTTGCGATAGTTCTCGGCGCGGCGTTCAAACTCGGCCCATTCTTTCTTGGGTTTGCCCAGTGCCTTACCCAATTGGGCGATGCACCAGTCGTCGTAAGCATACTCTAAGGTACGTGCAGCACTCTCGTTAATGCCCACATCGCAAGGCACATAGCCCAGCTTGTTATAATATTCGTACCCCAATCGGCCCGTAGAAGGCACTTGCGGATGCACCGCTTTCGTGCCATGTAGCACAGCTTGCCACAGCGTTTCAACGTCGTAACCGCGTATGCCCTTGATGTAAGCATCGGCAACCACCGATGCAGAGTTGTTGCCCACCATGCAATTGCGATGCCCTGGGCTTGCCCATTCGGGTAAAAAGCCGCTCTCCTTATAGGCGTTCACCAGTCCCTCTTGCATTTCGCGCGCCATAGAAGGGTACATCAGGTTCACCAAAGGGAAAAGACTGCGGAACGTATCCCAAAAGCCCGTGTCGGTAAACATCGTTCCGGGCAACACTTTTCCGTTGTACGGACTGTAATGCAGCGTGTCGCCACTGGCCGAAATCTCATAAAACTTGCGTGGAAAGAGCGTGGAACGATAAAGACAAGAGTAAAAAGTGCGCAGGTTATCAACGTTGTTGTCTTCCACACTGATGCGTCCCAGCACGTCGTTCCAACGTTGTTTGCCCTTTTGCAGCAGCGTTTCAAACGAGCTGTTGCCCAACTCTTTAAGGTTTTGCATGGCTTGCGCCTCGCTGATAAACGACGAGGCCACGCGGGCATGCACCTGTTCGCCACGCTTGCAGCTGAAAGTAACGATGGCCCCTGCATGGTTGGCTTGCAGCTCTTGTTTGTCGGCGGCAAGCAGTTTCTTGCCCTCGGCCAAACGCGCTGCAGCAAAGTCGCGGTCGAACACGACAACAAAATAGTTCTTGAAGTTATCGGGTACGCCCCCACTGTTCTTTGTTGTGTAGCCCACAATGGTGCGTTTGTCGGGCAATAGCCTGACGAACGAGCCCTTGTCGAAAGCATCTACGATGACGTTTGCCGAGTCGGTCTTCGGGAAAGTAAAGCGCATCAGGCACGCACGCTCGGTAGGCACCAGTTCGGCCGTAATGTCGTAGTCGGCCAAGTACACCTTATAATGATAGGGCTTGGCCGTTTCGGCCTTGTGCGAGAACCACGAGGCGCGCCCTTCTTCATCGAAAATGGGCTTACCCGTTGTGGCCATGATGGCGAATTGGCCGTAATCGTTAATCCACGGACTAGGTTGGTGTGTCTGTTTCAGTCCCCTTATCTTGTTGGCCTGATAGCCATAGGTCCACCCATCGCCCATCTTTCCCGTTTGGGGAGTCCAAAAGTTCATGCCCCAAGGCATGGCCGTGGCGGGATAGGTATTGCCAGTAGAAAGCTGAAACGTGGACTGCGTGCCCACAAGTGTGCTTACATAATCAACGGGTTGGCTCTGTGCCAGGGCTGCATTAGCAGCGATAAAGGCAAATGCCAAGACAGATAACATCTTCATTGCGTTGTGATATTGGGCAAAGCGAACAGCATTTGGCCTTAACCCACCTGCTGTTCGCTTTGCTGTTTTTATATTTTTAGGCATTACTATAATAGGCATGCGCCAGCAACCAAGCCCCTTACAGGTGCGGTTTAAGCAACTTTACCCACACATCATAGCCCGCTTTGCTGAGGTGTAACCCATCGTAAGTTAGCTCGGCACGCATAATGTTGGTGCCTGGCTCGGTGAAATGGGGATAGAGATTGATAAACGTTAGTCCCTTTTCGCGTGCCAAAGCCTCGATGCGCGCATTGATTTGGGGTATCATGTCGGTTTTGCCTTGCAGCCGTTTCCATCTCCCCGTACTCTCGCGAATGGGCAAAAGGCTCTGCAACACCAGCTTTGTTTTGGGCGTTTGTGCGCGAATATGGTCCACCAATGTGCGTATGTCCGTCATTAAGCTATCCACCGTTACATCGTGACTAACGTCGTTTATGCCGATTAGCAAGAAAATCTTAGCAGGCTTGTGCGGCGTAATCTGATACAGACGAGCATCAACACCCAGTGCCACATCGCCGCTAATGCCGCGGTTACGCACATTGGGTTTGCCCAATTTCTCTGCCCAATCCTTCCCACCTTCGGTAAGGCTGTTGCCCAACATCACAATATCGGTGGAGCGAATGGGCGGTTCGTCCTCGAAAGTGCGCATCCTTACGTAGTAATATGGGGGGAATGCGGCGGGCTCGTTGGTTATGCTTGCAGCCACGGCATTGGCTACTTGGGCGCGCAAACGTATCACATTAGATGCGTCTACGGGGTGAACACTGTTGCAAAGCAAAACGATGGAGAGGTCGTTAACGGGGTCGATAACGATAGATGTGCCTGTATAGCCCGTGTGTCCGTAAGCCTCGGAACTTAGCAAGTCGCCCTGATTGGAGGCGTATGCCGAACTGACATCCCAGCCAAGGCTACGCCCAAAGCTGTTGAAGTTTTGCGGAACAGAACGCATGGCCTTCACCGTTAGCGGGCTAAGGATGCGCTTTCCGCCCCATGCGCCTCCGTTTTGGAGCATGGCACAGAGCGTGGCCACATCCTCGGCAGAGGAAAACAGCCCGGCATTACCCGACACGCCACCGTTGAGCGTGCAGGCCAAGGGGTCGTGTACCTGCCCTTGTTTCACCACGCCGTTGGGCTGCCGTTCGGTAGGAGCGATGGGCGTAAGGCCTGCTTGTTCGCCGTTAGCGACCCAACGCGGTTGAGAAGTGTTGACCAACTTGCCGCTCTTGTCCGACGTGCAGGGCAAGAAGTCGGTGTGTTTCATGCCCAGTGGGATGAAAATGTTGTTGGCCGCGAAGGTGCGGAGCGATTGTCCCGTAATGCGTTCTACGATGTTTTGCAACGTGATGTAGTTCAGGCAGCTGTATTGCATGTCTGAACGCGGCCTAAATTCGCGTTTGCAACCGGCGATGTAGGCCATCAGTTTTGCGGGGTTGGGCTTGCCGTCGGCCTCGGCTAAGGTTTTTACCGGGGCATAAGCAGGCAGTCCCGAGGTATGCGTAAACAGGTCTTCAACGCGTATTGTTGCACTGTCTTTACCTTCGCCATGCCAGTTTTTGAACTCTGGCAGGTAATTGCTGACGGGGTCGGACAGGCGCAACAGCCCTCGCTCCACCAGCAACATGGCCGAAATGGCCGTTGCCATAGGCTTGGTGCACGATGCCATGTCGAACACCGTTTGGGTGGTCATGGGCAGTGTAGAGGGATAAGTTTGGCGGTTGCCATAGGCTTTTAGGTAGGCCAATTTGCCGTGGCGCACCACAGCCAGCACCGCCCCAGGCGTTTTTTTGTCGCGGATGGCGCGCAATATAACCTCGTCGGCAGCGCGCAGACGCGCCAAACTCATGCCCACCTCTTCGGGCGAAGCCGTGGGAACGTTGTTGGCCCAGACGTTAAGGGTAAAGGCACAAAGTGCCAAGAGCAAAATCCTAAACATCGTTTGTCTTTGTTTTAGAGGTTACTCGTGTGGACGTTTATATTCTTCTAAAGCCTTTTCTACCGACCCATGCAGCAAAAGCAGACTCTTAGCCTTGCCATATCCCAGGCCTAGCATCTCAACAAGCATGCGTGTTCCGCGGTCTATCAGCTTTTTGTTGCTTAGCTGCATGTTCACCATCTTGTTGCCTTTTACGCGGCCAAGCTGTATCATCACGGCGGTTGAAATCATATTGAGTATCATCTTTTGGCCCGTTCCCGACTTCATTCGCGAACTTCCCGTAACGTATTCGGGCCCGACAACCATTTCGATAGGCACATCGCTCTCGGCTGCCATAGGCGAATCGGGGTTGCTGGTGATGCAAGCGGTAAGTATGCCGTGCTCTCTGGCACTGCGAAGGGCACCCACTACGTAGGGCGTTGTGCCCGATGCGGCAATGCCAATGACGGTGTCTTTCTCGTTGATGTTAAACTCTGTTAGTTCGTCCCACCCACGTTCTTCATCGTCTTCGGCATTTTCCACAGCATTACGAAGTGCCGTGTCGCCGCCAGCAATGAGGCCAATGACCAGTGTTTTAGGCACGCCGAAGGTGGGTGGCAGCTCGCTAGCATCTAGCACGCCGAGCCTTCCGCTCGTTCCTGCGCCCATATAAAAGATACGTCCACCGCGTTTCATGCGCGGCACAATTAGTTCTACAAGTTTCGCCACTTGTGGAATAGTCTGCTCAACCGCCTCTGCCACCTTTCGGTCTTCGGCGTTGATGTCCCTCAACAATTCTTCTGCCGTCTTGGTTTCGAGGTTGTTGTAGAGCGACGGCTGCTCTGTTATCTTTGTGAATGACATAATGATTGTGGGTATAAAAGCCTCACCGGCAACCTGCTACCAGCCTCACCCTGCCCGCTCTCCAAGGGGAGAGGGGGAGTGATGTGCTGTGTGATGGCTTTGTATTCTATACTTATTTACTTGTGCTAGCTTTGCTTACGATGTTTGTTTGCCTTGTAGCCGCATTGTGTAGTTGCACTGCATACTACTCCCCCTTTCCCCTTGGAGAGGGGCTGGGGGTGAGGCTATGAATGATATTCCACCAATCCTTCCATCGGACTTTTCATTATCCGCCCCAAGGTTACGCCCAATATCTGTGCTGCCTCGGCCACCTCGTTGCGATAAACATCTGCAATAGAGCCGATGCAGTGCATGGCGTACGTGTTGTAATCGTACTGCATCACGTTGCGACGAATAAACGATTTGAAAGCGTTAACCAACAATTGGTGCACGGCAGGGTGCTCGCGATGGCGCGAAAGGAACGGACTGAAACCGGCAAGGAACCTACTGGGGAAGGGTTGGCGATAAACATGGTCGATGATGTCGGCCATACTGGTATCGTGTTCTTCGAAGAACGCCGCCTTCAAGTCGCCGGGGAACTGGTTTTTAAGAATGTCGCCCACCAGCCTTTTGCCTAGGTTCGCCCCGCTACCTTCATCGCCAAGGATGAAACCTAGTGCGGGAACGTTGAACGAAATGCCCTTGCCGTCGTAGAAACAAGAGTTTGAACCTGTGCCCAAGATGCAGGCAATGCCCGGCTGGTGGCCGCAAAGGGCACGGGCAGCAGCCAAGAGATCGGAGTTTACCTCAATGTCTTTTGCATCGGGAAAGCAACGTTCAAGGCTTTCCTTTACTAGTGGCGACTTCTCTGGTGTGCATCCTGCGCCATAGAAATACACAGCGGTGGGCTGTTCGTTGGGCAGTTGGGGCAAGAGGTTTTGGCGTATCTCGTCTTCCATTTGGTCTTGCGTCTGAAAGAAAGGGTTCATCCCCTTGGTTTCGTAGCACGCTTGTTGCTGTCCGTTTTGCACCACGCACCAGTCTGTTTTGGTAGAGCCGCTATCGGCAATGAGTATATATTGCATAAGATTATATTTTTATTGTTTACGAGTTGACGAGTTTACAAGTTGACTAGTTAACTAGTTGATGAATTGACAATTTTACGAGTTGGCGAGTTACAAGCTGATGAGTTAATGGGACGTAGCCATCTTTTCATTCTTTCACCCTTTCACCTTTTGATAGGCTACAAGCATCTTGTAGTGTTAGTACAAGCATCTTGTAGTGTCAGTACAAGCATCTTGTAGTGTCAGTACAAGGGTCTTGTAGTGCCAGTACAAGCCACTTTGTATGGCACTTGTTGCACATAATCATAACCTCTGAATTGCAACTTATCACAACTTAATATATATTTTCCGCTTGTATAGCTGATAACCAATAACCCAATTGAGGGCGATAAAGAGCAGCGAATAAACCAGCGAACCGCCGTATTCGCCGAAGACGGGGGACAACAACTGCGAGTAGACAAAGCCAACGACATTCATCTGCTTGTCGCCAACGGGGAAAGTGAATGCGCCGAAGACAATGGCGAAGAAGTCGCTCAGCACGAAAAGGAAGAGCGGATTGACGCCGAACACCTCGAAAAACTTGCTCCACGACTTCTTACCCTTAACGTCGATAATCCATGTTAGCAGGGCTAAGAGCATGGAGGCCAATCCGCAGGTAACCAATACGAAGGTGGGCGACCACACTTTCTTGTTGATGGGGCAACCATAGCTAAGCAAATAGCCCGCGAAGAGCAACGACGTACCCACAACGAACAGCGGAATAACCTTGGTGAGGGTGATGTTGGTGCGTGCATCAAGCTGTTGTGCGCCTGCATCTGCCTTGCGGAAAAGCAAGCTGCCAATGATAAAGCCCAACAGCGTGTGCGCTATCGAGGGCAGTGTGCTTAGCAAACCTTCGGGGTCTATGCCGTTGTCGTGATACATGTGGGCATCGGTAAGCACGGCACGGTCGGCAATCGAGAGGATGTTCGTCTCGTCGTAGGCGAACCCGTTGCCTGCCATCAGTATCACAAAATAGGTTAACAGCAGACCTACAATGATGTAGGGCAAGTGCTTATGCCGCACGGTGATGGCCAACAACGCCGTTATGCCGTAACAAATGGCCAGTCGTGCAAGCACGCCCGTTAAGCGAATTTTGTCGAACGACCATACCATGTACCACAATTGGGAGAAGAAATCGGCCCCTTCTTGTGGACTGTTCCAGCGGTAGCAGAACTTGGCAAACCAACCAATGGCCAAGCCTACGAGGTAGATTAGCACCATACGCTTGACTATCTTGTACACGGTGGCGCGGTTGCAAGTAAAGTCGAACTTGCGCATGGCGATGTAAATGCACATCCCCATCACACACATAAAGAAGGGAAAGACAAGGTCGGTGGGTGTCAGTCCGTTCCATTCGGCATGTTCAAGCGGTGCATACATGTAACTCCAACTGCCTGGATTGTTCACGGTTATCATGCCCGCGATGGTCAATCCGCGCAAAATATCGATGGATAAAATCCTACTAGTGGTCTTATTCTTTTCCATAGGTAGGGTGTTTGGGGGTTATTTATATAGGTAATACTTCTTTGAAAGCGCGCGGAATGAGGCCACATCCTTATCCCAAAACGGTTTAAGGTCGGCCCAACGGTTGTGCAGGCTCATCTTGATGCGCACCTGTTTAGAGCCCGAAACCTTATCGAACATGTCGAAACGCTTGGCATCGGCGTTCGCCAAAACCGCATGTTTGGGGTAAAGGCGCGCCACTTCTTCCATGAAAACGAACTGCATGGGCGTTAGTTCAACGCGTTGAAAGTTGGTGATGTGCATCTGAACGCCCTGCAACAGTTCGCCCTTGCCCACGCTATAAAAGGGTTTGAGGTAGATGGGACGAAAGGTAACGCCCGGCATTTGGTGGGCGTTCATGGCGTCGGCAAGCTGCACGGCATCTATCCAAGGTGCGGCAAACATCTGGAAAGGAATGGTATATCCCACGCCGATAGACACGTATCCCAGTTCGCCAAGAATGCCGCTAGTGGGATAATAGTAAGCGGTTACGGCCTGTGGGATGTGTGGCGACGAGGCAATCCATTGCAAACCCGTGTCGGCATAGCCCATTGCGCGTTTCCAATTCTTCATCTTCACCACCGTTAGCTTGCAGCGAACGCCGCCTTTGAGCATGCCTTCATCGTTGAGCATGCGTGCCAATTCGCCGCAGGTCAGTCCGTATATATAAGGTATCTTAAACTGACTGACGAACGACATGCAGTCGTCGTCGGTGATATTTCCCTCTATTTTCAGTCCGCCAAGTGGGTTAGGACGGTCTAACACCACAAATTCCTTATCGTTTTCGGCCGCAGCCTCCATAGCCAAGCCCATCGTACTGATGAATGTAAACGAGCGACAACCGATGTCTTGGATGTCGTACACCAGCACATCAACGTCTTTTAGCATCTCGGGTGTTGGCTTTCGGGTCTTGCCGTAGAGCGAAAACACGGGCAGTCCCGTCTTTGCATCGCGCGCCGTTTCCACCTTATCGCCCGCATGTATGTCGCCGCGCACGCCGTGTTCAGGTCCATACAAAGCCACGAGGTTTACGCCAGTGGCGGCTTTCAGCACATCAACAGTAGACACAAGGTTGGCATTTACGCCCGTGGGATTGGTTATCAGCCCCACGCGTTTGCCCTGCAAACACTTAAAATGCTGCTGCGTAAGCACGTCGATACCCGTCAGCACGGTTTTCTTTGCCCACGTTTCGAGGGGAAAGAAAACCGTTGCGAGTGCCAAAGCGATGGCAAAAAGGGTTTTATTTTTCATCTTTCGTTGTTCGTTTACGTCCGTATTCGGGGTTCACCTTGATGGTTAGCGTAACGCCCACCGTGGCAATACAGCAGGCGATAACCATCCAGAAGAAGTGTTCGTAGCCCAATAATTCTTGCAGATAGCCTGCCGCCATGCCCGGAATCATCATGCTGGCGGCCATGAAAGCGGTGCAAATGGCATAGTGGGCGGTTTTAAATTCGCCTTCGGAGAAGTACATCATGTAGAGCATGTAGGCCGTAAAGCCGAACCCATAACCAAACTGTTCGATGGCTACGCACACGCTAATTGTCGTCAGCGAGCTGGGCATGGCCATACTTAGGTACACAAAGGTGAAACAGGGCAGCGTCATGCAGGCCGCCATTGGCCAAAGACTTTTCTTCAATCCCCAACGAGAGGCGGCCATTCCACCGATTATTCCGCCCACGGTGAGGAAGATAACGCCAATAGTTCCATATACAAAGCCCACATTCTCGGTACTTAATCCCAATCCGCCATTGGCGCGTGTGTCGAGTAAGAAGGGACTAACCATCTTGAGCAAGAACGCCTCGGGCAGTCGATATAGCAACATAAAGACGATGGCCAGCAACACACCGGGTTTCTTAAAGTAAAGACTGAAGGTGCGTGCAAACTCATCGAATATTTCTTCTGTCGTGCTCCGTTTGCGCGTTTCCTTGCCCGCAGGGTTCTCTGCATCTTTCTCAGCATCTTCCTTTGCACGCGGAACAAAGAACGTATGATAGATAGTAATGCAGCTAAACATCACGGCTGTGATGGCCATCGTAATGGTCCAAGCCCACGGAATGTTGCCCGTTCGGGTTTCTAACACGCCTGCAATGTACACCAACACGCCTTGTCCGAAGATGGATGACAGGCGATAGAAGGTGCTTCGAATACCAACGAAGAACGATTGTTGCTGCTGATTGAGGGCGAGCATGTAGAAACCGTCGGCCGCTATGTCGTGGGTGGCCGATGCAAAGGCCGTTATCACGAAGAGTATCAGCGTGAAGGTGAAGAGACTAACGGGCGTGGCCGTGGCCGAAATCACTTCGGGCGAGGGGTGAGGGATGGAGAATGTGAGCAAGATGAAGGCTATGCTCATCACGATTTGCATCATGATAATCCACCAACGCTTGGTGCGCAGGATGTCTACAAAGGGACTCCACAAAGGCTTTATCACCCAAGGGAAGTAAATAAGGCTGGTGAAGAGGGCCATCTCTCCATTAGGTACGCCCATGCGCGTGAACAAAATAACCGAGATATTGTTCACAATGAAGTAAGGAATGCCTTCTGCAAAGTAGAGTGTGGGTATCCAAAGCCACGGGTTTATATTCTTTGTTACATTCTTCATTTTGCTGATATTGCTTCGTTATATTGCTTTCGCTACTTTGTTTACGCAAATTTTCGCTTGCATCGAGATGTGTTGGTACTTGCGATTTGAAAGTTCAAGCTTGTGGTTAGGCACTTAATTTGCCGACCACATCTTTTACCTTGCCATCCGCCCTGCCCTCTCTGTGAAGACGGCAGGCGGATTAATGCAAGGATGTTTTCCTGTAATTCTTTTTATCTTAGTACCTAATTATTGTCTTTTTTAGCGCTGTTTGTTTAGTGCAATTCGCGCCTCCAACTCCCAAGTTCTTATTCTGTCCTTGTACAAGTTGTTGGCGTTTACTTTCTCGATGCTCAGTGCGGCGTCGGAGTTTCCACCCCAACGGCGACACAAATAGAGCACATCATAAATGCGTCCGATTTGATAATGGCGCGAAATGTTTAGTCCCATGGCGTAATCTTCGCCATAACTGGTATTGGGCAAGCCTATCGAACGCAACACTGGTGTATAGAAAGCGCGGGGCGCACCCAGTCCGTTGATGCGCAAAGCGTTGTTTCGGCCGTTGTCGGGTGTCCACTCTTTATGGTCGATAACGCCAGGGGGAAGTTCGTTCAGGTCAAAGTCGGTCATCATATACGAACCAATCACCATCGCGCACTTTTGCTCGTAGAAGGCATCGACGATGGTTTGCAGCGTATGCTCGTCCTTATAAAGGTCGTCGCTGTCTAGCTGAACGGCGAATTTTCCGCAGTGTTTGGAGTTCACGCCATAGTTCCAACAGCCGCCAATGCCCAAGTCGTTGCGTTCGGGAACGAGGTGTACCACGCGCCCATCGGCCTTAAATGTGTCGATAGCCTCGGTTGTTCCGTCGGTGCTATGGTTGTCTATAACGATGAGGTTGAACTTAAACTTGGTCTGTTGTTTCAATACCGACTCGATGGCAGCACCGATAGTAGCCGCCCTATTGCGCACGGGGATAATCACCGATGCCTCAACTTCAAACTCGCCTTGGCTGAAATCAATGTCTTTGAAATGGGGTTCAAGGTATCCGCCAATCTCTTTCAGATGCTGCGTACATGCCTTTTCCATCTCAATTTGTCGGTCGCGGTTACGTGGGTCAACATAATCAAACTGTTTTTCGCCACTCTTTCTGTTGTCTTCCTCAACCTCGCTGTACAAGTATTCGTTGGCGTGCACCAGCGCATAGCGTTGACTTAGTTTCAGCCGTAGGTCGTAAAGGCCAGCGTGTTGGTAACTCTCTGTCATGCGTTGCACGCTTTCTTTCAAGGCTGCTGCATCGAAGAAGAGCACCGAACCGAAGTCGAAATCATCTCTTAACGAACCTTTTTGGTAGTCGATAACGGGCGCCTTAACCAGTTCGCCACCCTTTACTTGGTAATGGTCGGCATAAACTAGGCCTGCATTCGTGTCTTGCGCAATCTGCAAAAGACGCTCTAAGGCCATGTAACCCAACTCTAACGTGGTGGTTTTGGTATAAACCAAGGCATAATCGGCATTGCTCTCGGCGGCTATTCGGCGGATGGTTTCCGACTTAAACACAGGTTCGTCAAGGCAAACAACCTTGTCTACCAACTGCGAATCGCGCAAGGCCGACAAGGTTTTGCCTGCCTGCGACTCATCTATATAAGGTACGAAACAAGTTATTTTCTTCATATCGTTGTTATTTATTAGTTTACGAGTTCTGCAGGGAAGTTAAGGAGTTAAGGAGTTAGGGAGTTAAGCCAAATGCTTGGTGGCAGAGTGGACGATAATCCTTGTCAACCCGTTAACTTGTCAACTAACATCCTAGTTAAGGAGTTAAGCCAAATGCTTTGGTGGCGTAGCCATTTTTTCACCCTTTCACCCTTTCACCCT
>NZ_KV815082.1:84449-90573 GCF_001814145.1 Prevotella sp. HMSC073D09
ACCCTTTCACCCTTTCACCCTTTCACCTTTTCACTTTTTCACCTTTCCCTTTTTCTCTTCTCCGGTAAACGAAGTGATGTGCCTAGCCTTCTTCCCATCCCCTTTGGGGTCGTGCGAAATGTCTTCGTGGGGCTGACGCATAAAGAAATCTACGATGGTTTTCATCAGTTTCTCGCGACAGAAGGCCTGCGTGATGCTCTCGAAGGGGAACCCCATAACGAACGTTTTGTAGCTGCCTTGCGAGGCAACCGCCGCACTGAGGTTGTTTTCGGGATAGCGCATCACGGTATATCCCGTTGAGTCGGCCGCCTCGATAGCATCGGGCGACTCCACTATATATTGCTCCGAGTTCAGCGTGTTGGCATAGTTCATCTCGCCCACGCCCAGTTGTAGCGGCGAACGCACCATGCGAACACCACCCGTGAGGGCAGCGCGCGAGTTGCGCCACTTATATTTAAGCACCTCTGTGGCAAAGCGTTGGTCGCTCTCTAAGGGCTTGGCCAGCGGGTTACACCAAAGGTCGCTACCCACGTATGCACCCGAAACAAACAGGTGAACGCCACGCTGGGCATACTCAGCCAATGTTTTTTGCACCTTCGCATCAAAGGTTTTAAACATCAAGGGGCGCACATTTCCACGTCCCATCTTGGTTTGGCACTGCTTACCCAGTATGTAATCAACAAATACGTAGCCGTCTTCCGCCTTGTCTAAGCACTCGTTAGCACACGATTCAAAGCTCAAACCCGCCTTCAATATGGCCTCGCCATGCAGCGCGGGATAGTCGAACGTGTTTCCGGCAATCACCTTTGTCTCCTCGTTTCCATAGCTATCGCCATATCCGCCTGAGTCGTCGTCGAGCCAAGGCAAGGTTCTGTTAAACTCCTTTTGGCTCCCCGTGTAGCTGATGTCTTGCAGATAAGGCACGCCGTGGTCGATGTTGTCGAGGAAACCGGCATATAAAGTGTCGATGGGCGCAGGCGCAACAAAGTCGGCAGGCGCACAAACGCGGTCGAATCCATTTACCACTAACGCCTTCTTTCCCATGCTGGCCGAGCATCGCGCCACGGCCATTGTCTCAGAAGGAAAACTCTTTCCGCCCTTATTAACGGCCTCAACGCGGAAACTACATACCACATCGGCAGGAATACGAGCCACATATCGGTTGCGTTTCACCACCTTGCCGTTGTCGAATGCGCCGTTACCCAGACGGGTATAAACAATATATCGGTCGGGCATGGCCGTTGGTTCCAGCGTGTCGGCCACGGCGTTCCACGTCAGTTCCACTTGGTCTCTGCCTTTAAGCGATGCCGAAAGATGGTCTACGGGCAGCGGTGCAACAATGGGCGTTTGCCCTCGTTGGGCACAGATAAAGCGCAACATGCCCTTATAAATAGCTCTGCTCACGGTGAAACGAAAGCGTGGGTCGAGGCCGTAACGCATGTCGGCGAAGTTCTGATGCGAAAGCAATTCGAGCAACATGGCAGGAACGCGCGGCGTGCGGGCCTCGAAATACGAGGCATCACGACTGCCACGACTGTTCCAAAGCGGTTCGTACAGTGCGCGAATGTCGTTTAATATGCTGTTTTGCACGCTCTCGGTAAGGTCCTTACAGAGGTATCGCGAGGCGCCATTGGCAAACACGCTGTCGTAACTCTGGGTGTAATATATGCCCAATGTGCCGATGGTGCGGTCGTCTTTGGTAACTCCTGCATCACTGTGGAAAGCCAAAGATAGGTCGATGGGCACGTTAAGTCCCTGCCCTTCGGGATAGCTTTGCGATCCGCCAGCAAGCCAATTCACCCACATTCCACGACTTTTATAATCGTCGGTATAGTCGTTTTCGCCATGCGATTCCGAGTAAACGCTGTCTGGCACGCCAGCCCATTGCAGCCAATAGCGTGCTGCCTCGGTAAAGCGAGGGTAGCCACTAACGTCTGGCCGGCCGATGTTACCCATGCCGCCGCCAAACTTTACGCCATCTGCCGTCACCACTTCGCCCACTTTCCCCGTGTTGTTGCTTAGGCAAACACGATGCTGTTGGCCCGCCTTTTCATCAAAAACAAACTTGCCAAGGTAAATCCAAGTGCCGCCACCCATTTGTTGGTTCACGCGAAAATGGCTCTCTCCGCCTTGATGATACACCGTGTAATGTGCCGTGGCGGTACTTCCCTGCACGGTTTTATACGACACGTACACGGCATATTCGCCTGTCTTTGGCACGTTTGGCACCCACTCGGCAAGGCTCTCCTGCCCTTTCTTTATCGACTGAATGGTGCGGAACGTTCCATCGCGGAAAGGATTTTGAAAATCGGTGTACACCTTATGCCGATAGGCAAAGCCTTCGCCCTGCCCCTGTTGCCATGCTTGTTGGCCGTTGCGTTCCTTATATATGGTGTGCGGCGACAAGGTACTGGCATCGTTATCCACCACCACTTCGTGCGTGTTCCAATCTCTTTCGCGCGGCACCAGCACGTTTGCGCCTGCATTTTCGAGCATGGGCACGAGGAAAGGCAACACATAACTCTGCGTATAGAGGTCTTCTACGGTTTGCAACAGGCGTGCGCGCTGCCACTCCCAGCGGTCTAGTGTGCGCTCATAATATCGGCCGTGACTTTGCCAAACGGCGATGTGTCTGCCCGAAAGGCCTTGTGTGGGCGTGGTGGGAGCCGACATGTTTGTTACCAACGGCTGGTCGCAATGGGGTGCGAAGGTCGTTGGGGCTGCCTGTTGTGCCCGTGTTGCAAGGGCCGTAAGGCAAAGAGCTGCTAGTGTAAGGACGGGTCTAAGCATTGTTTATGATATTTATTGGGGGCACGTGCCACGCTTGATAAGCAGGCAAAGACCCACGAAAGTGAACAGGGCATTGAGTATCAACAACTCGTAACTGAAATGATAGCCGTTGAACCAAGCCTCCGAATGGCGGTCCAACACCCAACAGAGTAAGGGCGAGGCCAAGGCCACGAAGGGTATCCAGCGGTCGCGCACAGGCCGTTTTATCAGTATGCCAAAGGCAAAGAGGCCCAATATGGGGCCGTAAGTGTAGCTGGCAAGGGTGTAAACGGCGTCTACCACGCTAGTGTTGTTCAGTATGTTGAACACGATTATGGACAAACCCATCACCACGGCCATGCCTACGTGTACACGTTTGCGCATTCGGGTAACTTCGTCTTCGCTGCGCTTGCCTGCCCCAAGTATGTCTACGGTGAACGATGTGGTGAGGGCGGTGAGTGCAGAGCCTGCCGCATTGTAGGCCGAGGCCGACAAACCAACGATGAACAGCACGCCAACAACGCCCGGCAGCAAGCCTCCTGTGGCGATTGTGGGGAAAAGTTGGTCGCCAGTAGCCGTTAGTCCGTGGCGTGCAGCCTCTTCGTAGAGCAGCACACCCAACATAAGGAAGGCCGCTACCACAATAAATTGCAGCAGAATGCTAATCACCATGTTCTTTTGAGACTCCCTGCTGTTGCGGCAACTCAGGTTGCGCTGCATCATATCTTGGTCTAAGCCGGTCATGGCGATGGTGGTAAAGATGCCGGCAAAGAACTGTTTGAAGAAGAATTGCTTGTTGTTTACGTCGTCGAAGAAGAACATGCGGCTCATGTCGCTTTGGCTAATGTGGCTCACCACACCGCCAAACGATAGCTGTAAGTCGCCCGCGATGAACCAAATGCACAATGCCACCGACACGATAAGGCAGGCTGTTTTAATCAAATCGGCCCAAATTACCGACTTAACGCCGCCCTTGTGGGTGTAAAACCATACGCAACCCACCGACAAGGCCACGTTAACCCAGAAGGGTATGCCCAACGGACCGAAAGCCAAAAGCTGCAAGGTGAAACACACGAGAAAGAGACGAACGGCCGCACCCAACATCTTTGAGATGAAAAAGAACCAGGCACCCGTGTGATAGGCCTGCTGCCCAAAGCGGTTGCGCAGGTATTCGTAAACCGATGTAAGCTGCAAACGATAGAACAAGGGCGTAAGTACGAAGGCTACAATGAGCTGACCGGCGATAAATCCCAACACCAGTTGCAGATAACCAAAGCCACTTTGCGCCACCATGCCTGGCACCGAAACGTAGGTTACGCCCGATATGCTGGCCCCAATCATAGCAAACGCCACCATATACCACTTGCTTTGCCTACTGCCGGTGAAGAAAGCGGCATTATCCACATTGCGCCGGGCAAGGCCCGAAACAAGGAACAATACGGCGAAATAGGCCAAAACGGTTGCTAAGATTGCTAGTGGGGTCATATCATGTTGGTTTAAATATAGTTGATGAGTTGACAAGTTTACGGGTTGACAGACTTTACAAGTTGATAAGTTCAAAGTTAAAGAGTCGCGAACTATTGGCTTAACTCCTTTACTCCATAACTCCTTAACTTCTAAAGGTAAAAGGTGAAATGGTGAAAAAACAGCTAACGCCACCTATACATTTGGCTTAACTCCTTTACTCCATAACTCCTTTACTCCTTACCTCTTTACTTCTTTACCCCTTCCTCCTTTAGTCCTTTTATTACTTACTCCTTTACTACTTTTACTACTTACTCCTTTACTACTTACTCCTTTACTACTTACTCCTTCCTCCTTATATATAAGATACTTTCGCCGCATCTCCTTATATTTTTCCAGTTCGGGCTGCCAAACAGCGCGTATCTCCTCGTTAGAACGACCTTCCATAATCATCTTTTGCACATAGTCCACGCCCACCAACTTGGTGAAGAAGGGTGTGAAAAAGCGCTCGCCGACGTTTAAGTTGCGGTAAGCATCGATAACATACGTGAGGTCGAAGCCCCGTTTAATAATCTCTTCTTGGGGTTTGTGGCTTAGGTTTACACCAAAACACAGCTGGTTTATCTGCGGCGGATTTTTCGCGCCAGGCACACTTCGGGGTATAAAGCTGTATTTATAGCCCGTCATTTGGGGGTGTCCGTATTGCTGAAACGGCAAGCCTGTGCCACGTCCAAGGCTCACATCCGTGCCTTCGAACAGGCAAATAGAGGGATATAGGTATATGGCCTGCATGTTAGGCAAGTTTGGCGAGGGCGCAATAGGCAGCTTGTAGCGCGTGGAATGCGTATAGTTGCGGCATGCAATGATGTCGAGCTGGCATGGCTCGCCACCTTCCAACCACCCTTCGCCATTTATCATGCCCGCCATTTCCGCCAACGTTAGTCCGTGAACAACGGGAATGGGCAAAGCGCCAACACCCGACTTGTACTTCATGTCGAGTACCGGACCGTCTACATAGCAGCCGTTTGGGTTAGGCCTATCCAATATCATCATCGTGGTTTTGGTCTTGGCGCAGGCGTTCATTAATTGCAACATGGATATATAATAGGTGTAGAACCTCAGTCCCACATCCTGAATGTCGACCACCAACACGTCTGTTTCCTTCAACACGTCAATGTTGGGCGTACCGTTTTTTCCGTTATAGAGCGAAAAGATGCGCACGCCCGTTTTCTTATCTGTGGAGTTTTTAACATGTTCGCCAGCATCGGCAGTACCCCTGAATCCATGTTCGGGGGCGAAGATGCCCACCACATTCACCTTATTATCAATAAGCAAGTCTAAGATATGCTTGCCTTTCACCACGGCTGTATGGTTGGCAAACAATGCCACTCGCTTGTCTTTCAGTTTGGGCAGATACGCATCCGTGCGTTCGTCGCCGCAAATCACGCGTGTTTTTTGTGCCTTACCGACAACAGCAGCAAGACAAAAGAGCATCAATATCGTAACAATTTTTTTCATGTCAGGGCGGTTTCTAGTTGCTTACATGGCAAAGTTAGCGATAATTTTTAGAATTAGAAACAGCAAATTAGGTATTTTTATGTTTGTTATTAATGTTTTGCAAAAGGGCTAGAAGCAAGTAAGCAAGGGCTAAATGCTTGTTAACTAGAAGAGCTAGGAAAACAAGAAAAACTAGAAGTGCTTGAAAAGCAAGGGAAAAACAGGAAAACTAGAATAACCAGAAGTGCATGGAAAGCTAGGACAACTAGAAGAACCAGGAAAACCAGAATAACTAGCAGTGCAATCCTATCACCTCAAATTTTGTAATCTTTTAAGCACAACTTTTAACATTATGAGTAGCTTTTTATCCACCAATCGCTCACCTTGCCGCAAA
>NZ_KV815082.1:90673-91702 GCF_001814145.1 Prevotella sp. HMSC073D09
AAGGTTGGTTTTGATGCAAAAAGGGGGTAGCATGCTAATGAGGCGAAATGAATATTTATTTCAAACAACCACCATTTGCACCCATTTAGGGGCTATTTGCTGCTAAATGAAGTGTGTTTTGGTGCTAAATGCAGTGCGTTTTGGTGCTAAACACAGTGCAATATGCCGCTAAACGCAAGGCATTTTGGTGCTAAACGCAGTGTATTTTGCTGCTAAACGCAAGGCAAAATGCTGCTAAATGCGAGGCGATAAGCATAAATATCCACTGAAATGGTATAAACAAAAACCTTTCGAGCTATGAAAAACATGGCTGAAAGGGGCGAAATAGTCGTTAAAAAGTGGGTTTTTAGAGGTAAAAAGCGGGTTATTGGACTTGAAAAAATACGAGTTGGCAACCAATCTAGAAAGGCTAAATGGTGCTAAATGCAGGTTCTGAGCCTAAAAATAGACAAATCGAAAGACGTGAAAGCTTAGAAAAAGTGGCTTTTTACCTACTTTATAGGCTATATTTTCGCTAGAATGGGGTGGCAAACAGACGTCACTTTGTAAAACAAAAATAATAATTTAAGATTTTGAGTTGATGAGGTTATGAGTTGATGAGTTGGTGAGTTTGGAAGTTGGTGAGTTTGGAAGTTGGTGAGTTGGTCAGCTCCTATACATGCTTTGTCCCCGTAGATGCTGCAGTCATGATAAGACAATTTCACATCCTTCATGTAGTCGAGGTCAGGTATGCTTGCCTTGGACAGGTCATATGAGTGGACAACACCTGTTAATCCACAGAGAGCATGCAGTTTATATCCGAAATAATATGTCTTTTGTGAAGCGCAGTAACCGAAGTCTGGAGCTTGTGCAAAGTCCCCAGTCCGTCCCATCTTGCAGCGTGTCCCTCGTGCCACCCGACCCCCCCTATTGGCTTGGAGTCGACAAAGAATTGTTCTTCTCCCCTGTCCATTTCCAGGGCAATCCTTTTGCGTATCTCTTCGCATAAGCCTGCCGTTTTCTTACGGCGGTCATTGAACTGCCTTCTTG
>NZ_KV815082.1:91802-92743 GCF_001814145.1 Prevotella sp. HMSC073D09
CGGCGGTCATTGAACTGCCTTCTTGATATGAGATGGGGGAACTTGCTTTTGTGTTCTTGCAACTTGCAGTTAGTAACTTTGTAAGAATTTGCTGGATTTCTTTATCTGGGGAATTGAGGAAAAACAGGGTTACGATTTGGAGACCGTACTCAGTTCCACATTCTGCTTGAAATTGCATTCAATGAACACCCGACAATGAGCCACCAGCCTGTTTCTATGACTCTTGTCGGGAGAGGTACAATAAGTTCCTTATATCCCCAAAGATTTAACTGAATTTATTTCATTTGCCCAACCATACCTTCAGTTCTTTTTCAGATACCCTGTTCAACAGTTTCCCTTCCTTCCAGTTTACATCTGGATAGGCGGCTTTCAGGTCTTTACACGCTTTCTTGATACTGCTACCGCCGGAGGTAGCGAAGGGGATGACGGTTTTGCCCTTAAAATCGTAGGACTCCATGAAAGTGTTGATGATGGTTGGAGCGGTGTACCACCAAATAGGGAATCCGACATATACCACATCATAGTCCTGCATGTTTGCCAACTTGTCCGTGATGGCTGGACGTGATTTCTTGTCCTGCATTTCAACAGACGAACGGCTCTGCTTGTCACGCCAATCAAGGTCTGCACCCGTGTAGGGTTGTGCAGGCTTGATTTCGTGCAGGTCGGCACCAGCGACCGCTGCCAGTTGCTCTGCGGCTCCCTTGGTCACGCCGGAAGCTGAGAAATAAGCTACCAATACTTTCATTTGTTTCTTCTCCTGTTTAGTTTGCTGTGCACACGCACTGAGACAAAAGGCCATGAGTGCCGTGCAAATGATTGTTGCTATTTTCATAAGTAAGTGAACAAAATTAATTTACACAAAATGAAGTCGTCTAGACTTTTAAAATCTCTAAAATTGAGAGGAGTCTATTATCTTTGTACTGTAAAAACCAAGATAAACA
>NZ_KV815083.1:0-69078 GCF_001814145.1 Prevotella sp. HMSC073D09
TACGATAAAATGAATATTTATTTCAAGAAACCGCAATTTGTACCATATTTGGGGCTATTTGCTGCTAAATGTACTGCAATTTGCTGCAAAACGCAGTGCAATATGCCGCTAAACGCAGTGCGATATGCCGCTAAACGCAGTGCGTTTTGGTGCTAAATGCAGTGCGTTTTGGTGCTAAACGCAAGGTAAAATGGTGCAAAATGCAGTGCAAAATGCGGCTAAACGCAAGACGAAAAGAATAAATATGCGCCGCAATGGTATAAACAAAACCTTTAAGAATCATGAAACACATGGCAAAAAAGGGCAAAATGGTGGTTAAAAAGTGAGGTTTTAGGGGCTAAAAGTGGGTAATTGGGGGTAAAAAATAATGAGTTGGCAACCAATCTAGAAAGGCTAAATGGTACAAAATGCAGGTCTTTTTCTTAAAATTGAACATATCGGAAGACGTAAAAGACCCAAAATAGTGGCAATTTACCTACTTTATGGCCAATATTCTCGCTAGAACGGAACGAAAATTCGAACGACATTGTAAAATAAAAGATAGCAATTTAAGTTTTTGAGTTGATGAGTTTTTGAGTTGATAAGTTTTTGAGCTGATAAGTTTTTGAGTTGATAAGTTTTTGAGCTGATGATGTTTTGGAGTTAATGGGTTTTGGAGTTGGGAAACTTTTGAGTTGATGAACTTTTAAGTTGATGATGTTTTGGTTTAATGGGCTTTGGAGTTGGGGCGTTTGTGAATTTGTGAGTTGACGTCTTCGGGAGTTGTTGGGCTTTTGTGAGTTTATAAGCCAGTGAGTTGGCTTGTCCCACACTTCTCTCAATTTATAGAAACATTAAAAGTCAAGACGACTTTAAAGATAATAAACTCCTCTCAATTTGTCGAGATTTAAAAAGTCTAGATGACTTCAATGTCGGATTATTGGTTGACGGGTTGACAAGTTGACTGGTTGGCGAGTTGACGAGTTGATAAGTTGACGAGTTAACGTGTTAACAAGGCTACATAGCACTCTATAACCACGCATTTGGCTTAACTCCTTAACTCCTTAACTCCTCAACACCTTAACCCCTTAACTCCTCAACTCCCTAACCCCTTAACACCTTAACTCCTTAACCACTCAACTACCGCCTTATCTCTGCAAACCCCACCAGCCTATCGGCCCTTTCGCCCATTTTTCGATAATAAACAAGGGCCTGATAGCGGTTCTCGGTTTGGTAAAACGAACCCTCCGAAGGTACAGTCGCTATCTGTCCGTTGGGCTGTTGCCAAACGTATTGGTACGAATAATAACCCTGTTTGAGCAAGAGCGACAAGCGATAGCACTGCGCCCCCTCGTCGAACTGCATCTTGTAAGGCGCGGAAAGCTGGTCGTTTGTCCACACGCCGTTCACAAACACATCGCCAGCCAAACGCGGCGAACGCAAAGTGAAGTGCACATGAATGTATTCGGAGGTGCTGTTGTTTTCCCTATTGTCGCTGTTGCGGATGTAAAACGCACCGTTGGCATCTTCGTCGAACACGTAACTGCCGCGTGGTTCGTCGGGCCAAAGGTAGGCGTGGTAGGCATCGCCGTCCCAATCTATCTTCTCAACGCCCATGTTGGCATGTCGTACATCCAGCATTTCGAACTTGCGATACTCGTTACCTGCCTCGAAAACAAGCTGTGCGTTGTGCGACCAACGCAGTCCGTCGCCCATCACAAATTGGGGTTTGGCGTTCACAACGGCGTTATCCCATCGTCCATTTTGCATCACCACAGTGTGGATTTGCCGCTGAACGTCGGTAACAGACAAGCCTCCGCCATACTTCACCTCCATTGCCACCTGCTGCCAACGGCTGTTAATGCCCTTATCCGTATTGGCATCTACGCTGAGTTTAACGCCCATGCGTGGTTCAACCACCATAAAACAGCATTCGGCCACGGGCTTGTCGTCGTCGTTGGCATCGTAGATGGTAACGCGATAGTTGCCGCTCATCGTCAGTTTGCACCGCTCGTTGGGAATCTGCAGATGATAATGTGTATACAGCACGTTTGTGTTTATCGACTGTTCCACATCCTCTATCACGTTGTCTGTATTAAATCCGTCTATATAATCACTCACAAAGAGGTCGCCAGACGTGCTCCAATCGGCGTTGCAATGCTCCACTTTATAGGCATAACGCCGATATTCGTGCGTCAGGTCGTCGAAAGCGATGTTCACCGGCACGCCTTCCCCCAAGCCGATAACAGGCATTGAGAGCCAATTGTTGCCGGCCACCACCAGCAACGAGGCTATGTCGGGGTTTAAAATGCGGTTGCGCTGAGCCCAGCCTGCAAGCGAAAGCCACAGGCAGAGCATAAAAAGGGTAAATCGTAATGGGCGCATAAGCATGCGATAAAAGGTGTAAGGGGGGTAGGAGAAAGAAAAAATCGGCAAGCCTAACACATGGGTTTAGGCTTGCCGATACATATTTATTTCTATCGTTTAAGGCGTGTTATGCAGGCACGCTTTGGCCAAACAAGGCCGCAATGTGCTGTCAAAACCATCACCCTTCCGAGGAAACTTATTCGCCTTGCAGGGCAGCAACGCCGGGCAGAACCTTACCCTCGATGGCCTCGAGCATGGCACCACCACCCGTAGAAACGTAAGAAACCTTGTCGGCAAGACCAAATTTGTTAACCGCAGCAACCGAGTCGCCACCGCCTACAAGCGAGTATGCGCCGTTTTCTTGTGTTGCTTGGGCAACGTACTTGGCAATTTCGCCCGTACCGTGAGCAAAGTTTTCAAACTCGAATACACCTACGGGACCGTTCCAAAGGATGGTCTTAGATTCGAGAATGATTTTCTTCCAGATGGCCAACGACTCTTCCGAGGCATCCATACCTTCCCATCCGTCGGGTATTTGGTCGATGGGCACCACCTTACGGTTGGCGTTATTGTCGAACTTATCGGCAGCAACGGTGGCCACAGACAAGCTTAGGTTAACGCCCTTTTCCTTTGCAGCAGCGATAACGTTCAGCGCTTCGGGCATCAAATCGTCCTCATGCAGCGAGTCGCCAATCTTCCCGCCCTGTGCTTTTACAAAGGTATAGCCCATGCCGCCGCCAATGATGAGGTTGTCTACCTTGTCAAGCAAGTTCTTAATTACGCCCAACTTGGAGCTTACTTTCGAGCCACCGATGATGGCCGTGAAGGGGTGTTGCGCATTCTTCAACACGTTGTCGATGGCTGTCACCTCTTTTTCCATCAAGTAACCCAACATCTTCGAGTCGGCATCGAAGTAATCGGCGATGACAGCAGTTGAGGCATGACGGCGGTGAGCCGTACCGAAAGCATCGTTAACATATACGTCGGCATACGAGGCCAACTTCTTGGCAAAGTCTTTTTGCTTAGCCTTCATTTCCTTCTTTGCCTCATCGTAAGCGGGGTCGGCCTTGTCAATGCCCACAGGCTTGCCCTCTTCTTCGGGGTAGAATCGTAGATTTTCTAGCAACAGGGCCTCGCCCATCTTGAGGTTGGCGGCTGCATCGGTGGCGTTAGCGCAATCGTCGGCGAACTTTACGGGTACGCCCAAGCGTTCTGATACCTTGTTGACGATTTGCGAGAGCGACAATTTGGGGTTCACCTTGCCTTTGGGTTTGCCCATGTGGCTCATCATAATAACGGCGCCACCGTCGGCCAATATCTTCTTCAAAGTGGGGAGAGCACCACGAATACGGGTGTCGTCGGTGATGTTTCCGTTCTCGTCCAATGGCACGTTAAAGTCCACACGTACAATTGCCTTTTTGCCGGCAAAGTTGAATTGTTCGATTTTCATCTTTATTAATGTTATGAATATTTTGTTTTATGCCTGAATTGACATGCACAAAGTTAGTGATTTATCTTGATATACAGCTTTTTTTGATAGGAAAATCGCCTTTTTGCTTACAAGATACGGCTTTACTGGCACCACCAAACGTAATTTGCAATGTACACTTGCCAAACGCATTCGCCAGGCAGACAAGCGAAACGACACTGCCCCACGTGCAGACCACGCACGCTGAATGTGGGGGAAACCACATTATGCCAGGCACGATGTCCCATATTTTATGCCGTTCGTTTCCGCTTTGCTCCGCTACATCTCTTGTCCGCCATACACGTTATACGATACCTTTTGGGCATCCCACTTGTTTTTTGCCTTCGTTTCGCCCTTGGGATAGCCAATAACAATCATGCTTAGAGGCACCATCGTTTCGGGCAATTTCAGCACTTTGCTCATTTCGGAACTACGTTTTTCTAGGGGATAAGCGCCTGTCCACACCGCCCCAAGCCCCATAGCATGGGCAGTAAGCAAGATGTTTTCGGTGGCAGCAGCGCAGTCTTGAACCCAAAAATCGCGCCCTGCTCCCTCAATGGCCTTGGTCATGTCGCCACAAACCACGATGGCAAGGGGTGCATCTTTTGCAAAATCAGCCTGGGCGTTGGTCTCGGCAAGAGCCGCCAACAACTTCTTTTCGGCAACCACCACGAAGTACCACGGCTGCTTATTCACAGCCGTAGGCGCCGCCATACCAGCGCGGAGCAACTTTTCCACCTTATCTTTCTCCACGGCTTTGCCTTGATAGGCACGAACAGATGTGCGCGAAAGGATGTTGTTGTACACCACATCATCGCTAGCAGAGGCTTGCGAACCGACAGCACCACTCATGACTAGCTTGGCGCAAAGAAACACCAAAGCCAAGGCCAGCGCAAAATTGAGTATTGTTGAAATCTTCATGACTTTTATTTCTTATCAAACGGAGTTGAATATTGGCTATACTTAAAGAGCGAACCCGTTGGACAAACGAAACGGCAATAGGGACGAACGACCACCGTTGAAAGCAAAACGAAAGCTAAGGCTATGCCAATGACCACCCAAGAGGCCGACCCGAAGATGAATGCAGAAAAAGGTTCATAGTCTATCCAATCGAACCACACGCCTGTCCACAAACAAAACATCAGCACGGCCCAAAGTATTTGCCTGAACAGGTCTAGGCGTTTCATAGTCTTGGGCCTCATCTTTATCTTGTAACGCACGCACTTGCCTGCTAATTCTTGCAACGAGCCATAGGGGCACACGTTGGTGCAATAGTACGATTTCTTACCAAAAAGCGGATAAACAAAAGCCGTGACAAGCATCACAACAGGAACGAGCAGGGCAAGAACGTTCATGCCGTTAGACATGTAGCTCACCATTGAGGTGTAATTGAGGAACGTACCGCACCAAAAGCCTAGTATTGCCACATTCAACACATGCTGCACAAGTCGGTAAAGCCTATTCTTAATGAAGAGCGGAAGTATGGCAGCCATCAATGCAACGGCCAATGCAACAAGCGATTTGGCAGAAAGGTCTAACTTAGACCAAATGTTGGCGTCGGCCTTAGCCTTGGCCGCATACAGCAATCCCCTACGCATGTTCTCTACAATGGCTTTAGAAGTGAACGTTGCACCCGACACTGCATCCACCTGCATGCGTTGTGCCTCATCAATAGATTTACCGTTCCACTTGGTGAGCAGCTGCGAAGCCTCTTCAAAAAACTCAGGCGTTTCGGCATTGTCCAGTGCCTTTACACCAACCACATGGTCGTCTTTCAACGATATTTCCAAAGGCACCGTTCCGCTATAACCCACTACATCTTTGCCTAGGGCAGTGGTATTAACAACCACCGTGCCGTCGTCCAACGTCCTTATCGTGTCTTCGCCGGCTGCAATTGCCTTTTCCTTCTGCAACAGGTCGTGTCCTTGTATCTTACCATCCCTGCAAATGCTCACGCCAAGCACAAGCAAAAAACAGGTGATAAGACTTAGCAGTTGTTGCCATTTTGCCGGTTTACTCATTATATATATGTGCTGTGTTGGTTATCATTAACTCGCGAAAATCACGCGCCAAGCTACGCTTTCGCAAACATCGGCATTACGATTGGTATGTGGTGTTGTCTTCTATTCCGGCCTCGCGCAAAGCCTCCTTACGCTCAACACAAGTGCCGCAAGTGCCGCAATGCACGTGGCCACCCTTATAACACGACCACGTTTCGGCATAATCTATGCCCAAAGCCCTGCCGCGGCGCGCAATGTCGGCCTTGCTGATGTTGGTATATGGTGCCACAACGCGTACACGAGCGAATGTGCCTGCCTCAACAGCAGCATCCATAGCGGCGATAAATTCGGGGCGACAATCGGGATAAATGGTGTGGTCGCCGCCGTGATTGGCAATAAGCACCTTAGTCAACCCATTGCTTTCGGCTATGCCTGCCGCCACTGCAAGCATCACGCCGTTGCGAAAAGGCACAACGGTCGACTTCATATTCTCCTCGTCGTAACTACCGTCGGGTATGCTGTCGCCACTCTCCAACAAACTACTCTTAAAATATTGGTGCATAAAGCCAAGTGGAACAACCACATGCTCAATGCCCAAGCGTTGGCAATGCAAGGCCGCCAAAGGCAGTTCGTTGTGGTTATGGTTGCTGCCATAGTCGAAAGAAATGCCCAATGCAATCTCGTCTTTCTTTTCGTAAAGCAGCGTAACGCTGTCCATTCCGCCACTCACTACAATTACCGAATCTTTCATTTGCTTATTATATCATTAAATAAAAACTTACCAACTGCGCCACAACACCTTCAAAAAAGGACCATGAAAGTCAGCAAAGCTTGGTGATAAAGCGTTATCCGAACAAGATGCGCAACGCCTCTTCTACCTTGCGAACGGGGTGCAGTTTGATGCGATAACGCGATGGGTCGATGCCCGAAAGGTTGTTTTTGGGTATCACCATATCGGTAAAGCCAAGCTTTTCGGCCTCGGCAATGCGTTGTTCTATGCGGTTCACGGGGCGCACTTCGCCACTAAGTCCCACCTCACCAGCCATACACCATTCCTTATCTATGGGCGTATCTACATTGCTAGACAGCACGGCGGCAATGATACTAAGGTCCATTGCCAAGTCGGTTACGCGCAAACCGCCGGCGATGTTCACAAAAACGTCTTTCTGTATAAGCTTAAAGCCCACACGTTTTTCAAGTACGGCCAAGAGCATGTTCAGTCGGCGTTGGTCGAAACCCGTGGTGCTACGTTGCGGTGTGCCGTAGGCGGCAGTCGAAACCAAGGCTTGCGTTTCTACCAAAAACGGCCGTAGACCCTCGATGGCACAGCTAATGGCGATGCCCGAAAGGCCTTCGTGGTCGCGAGTAAGCAGCAGTTCGCTGGGATTAGACACTGGGCGGAGTCCATTTTGCTGCATTTCGTAGATGCCCAACTCGGAAGTAGAGCCAAAACGGTTCTTAATAGAGCGCAATATGCGGTACATATAATGCTGGTCGCCCTCAAATTGCAGCACCGTATCTACGATATGTTCTAATATTTTGGGGCCAGCCAGCACCCCCTCTTTGTTGATATGGCCAATGAGCAGCACAGGAACAGACGACGTTTTGGCATACCTAAGCAACGCCGAGGCACATTCGCGCACCTGAACGATACTTCCTGGCGAGCTATCAATAACTTCGCTCTCGATGGTTTGGATGGAATCCACGATAAGCAAGTCGGGCTTAACTTCGTCTACCTGCATCAAAATCTTCTCCAACGCGTTTTCGCTCAGCACGATAACGTTGTCTGCCACGTTCTCTTCTATGCGATCGGCGCGCATTTTCAGCTGATGCGTACTCTCTTCGCCACTAACGTAGAGTATTCGCTTTTCGGGCATTCGCAAAATGGTTTGCAAAACAAGGGTACTTTTGCCAATACCCGGTTCGCCACCAAGCAAAACGATAGAGCCACGCACTAGTCCGCCACCAAGTACGCGGTTAAGCTCGTCGTCGTGCAGGTCGATACGCGGTTCGTCTTTGGCTTGCACCTTCGATATGGGCATAGGTTTGTTTCTTGCGGAAGAGGCATTGCCTACCCCACCCGCAACTTGTCGGCGCGCGCCACTCGACACAGCGGGTGCTACGCGTATCTCTTTAAAGGTGTTCCACTGCCCACAACTCGGACACTTGCCAATCCATTTCACCGACTCGTGTCCACAATTGTCGCAGACGTATGCTGTTTTATCTTTTGCCATGGCCTACAAAATTACGAAATCTTTTTTTTCACAACAAAATTATTGCTAAATTTGCAAGGATAAAACCTCACGAAGAGGCCGCCTTGAATACGGCAAACAAGGTATTTAACTGCAAACACCAATTACAATGACCCTATTTCACATTCGCACGCTCGCCTTGGCCACGCTAACCACGCTGCTCTTTGCCTGCAACGGCAAGGGCAATGCGCCGCAAAAGCAAAGCGAACGGCAAACGACAAACGACTCGACACTGCGAATTGCGGTGATGCCCACACTCGATTGCCTACCGCTATACGTGGCAGATGCAACGGGATTGTTCGGCGAAGAGCACATCAACGTGCGATTAATGAAGTACACGGCACAGATGGATTGCGACACGGCCATACTTAGAGGCAGGGTTCAGGGCGTGTTCACCGACTTGGTTCGTGCCCAACGCCTGCGCCAAAAGGGAGCCAATCTGCACGAAGTGGGCGCAACAAACCTGCATTGGCAGCTGATAAGTAACCGCAATGCGCGCATAAAGGACGTGCGACAACTAGGAGATAAGATGGTGGGCATGACCCGTTTCTCGGCAACCGACTTTCTTACTGCCGACCTCATCGACCGCAGTAAGCCCAAAAACGAGGTTTTCCGCATACAGGTTAACAATGTGTTTATCCGCTTGAAGATGCTCGTTGGCTACGAAATAGATGCCGCTTTCATGCCCGAACCGCAAGCCACTGTGGCCCGAATGGGCAAGAATAACGTGCTGGCCGACACCCAAACGAAGGACATTAGGCTAGGCGTGGCCGTGTTCAGCATGGCCGCCAAAGACCAAAAGAAGGTGCGCCAAGCACTGCCTGCCTTTGTTAAGGCATACGATAGGGCGTGCGATTCGCTCAACATCAGGGGCATACAACATTATGCCGAGGTGCTGAAGACCCACTTCCAACTGAACGACGCTGCCGTAAAGGCACTGCCTAAAACAGCCTTTGCCAAGATGTCGCCCGTGAGAGAGAAAGACAGAAACGCCATTAAAGACTTTCCAACGCAATGAATAAAGACGACATTAACAACATCAGGTGGAGTATCAAGCCTGAGAGAGAAAGCATCCCCGGACTTATCCTCTTGTCGAAAGAACTAGGGGAGGCACTCAACAGAATGCGTAACGACATAAACAGTTTCGGACTAAGGAAGTATTACGAACGTTTGGAAAGCATCGAGGAAGACTATCGCTTGATGAAAGACTTCATTAAGCGCGGTTTCGACGACCCCAAGCGCGAGGAAGTGTACAACAGTCTGCTTAAAAGACTGTACCACCTGCACTGCGACGTGATGATAACGCGCAGAAAGCAAAACACGACGGGCTTTAACTATTACTCGCCGTTCAACGTGGCCACCATGCCGCTAGACGATATCAGGCAACGATTGGAAAGTTTCGTGCAAGACACCGCACTACTTTCGCTCGACCCGTCGGCAACTAACAGCGAAAAGAAAAAGGCGATATACGCAGAGCATCACGAACTGACGACAGCCCTGTTTTATCACCTGATGACCGACACGCATTGGAATGAAGAGACACAGAAGTTCTACCAAGAACTGCTGCTGTCGCCCACTATCGACAGCATGGATGCACAATTGCTCGTCGGTGCCTTGCTCTTAGCCTTGCTCTTAGCCTTCGATGCGCGTAAGTTTTCCACCCTACTCTACCTCTATCAGTACGCCACAGACCCACAAGTAAAGCAACGCGCCTTGGTGGGATGGGCACTTACGCTGCCAAAAATAGAGATAACGCTTTATCCCAACCTGGCCGAACAACTGCACAAAACCGTTAGTTCGCAAGCCGTTCAGCGCGAATTGCTTGAACTACAATACCAAATAGTGTATTGCATCAACGCCGAAAAGGCCATGCAAGAAATACATCGCGACATTCTCCCCACAATGATGCGCGGCCAAAACATCGTCTTGGGCACTGAAACAGAAGAACAAAAGCTGCAAGACATCCTCAACCCCGATGCCGAGGAACGGGCGATGGAGGACCTGGAGAAAAGCTATATGCGCATGATGGACATGCAACAAAAGGGCGTGGACGTGTATTTCGGGGGCTTTTCGCAAATGAAACGTTTCCCATTCTTCAATCGGGCCAGCAATTGGTTCGTGCCATACTACCCCGAACACCCAGAACTGAAACCCCTTGAAGGGCTAGACGAAACCCGTTTAGAGCAAAACATATTTGCGCACAGCTCGTTCTGCAACTCGGATAAGTATTCGTTGGAATTGGCTATGGCCATGATTGCCAACCAAATTCCTGCCGAACTGAAAAACGCCATCAACGCCAATGGCATCGAGATACAGGGCGACATGGACGTCGACAAAAGCAACCCGGCCTACATCAGGCGCATGTATCTGCAAGACTTATACCGCTTTTTCTTCCTCAACAACATGAAAGAAGAGTTCGTCAACCCTTTCCGAGGCGGTGGAATTGTGATGCGCGGACTGTTTTTCGGCAACCAATTGCTGGCACAAGTGGGGCTGTCGTCGCAGTTCGTAACCTTTGGTAAGTTCCTTTATAAAAGGGGACTTTGGCAGCTGCTGCAACTATTTACCTCGATATACGAGTTAGACACCACCCTAACCAGCAACGAGTGGCTCTACTTTCGCGCCGTGGCAGCCATGCAAACAGGTAAGTACGGCGAGGCTAAAAGGCACTTCGCCGAGCTGATGAACCGCTTGCCCGAAGACGACAAAGTGGCTCACGGCTATGTGGAAACATGTATTAAAAGCCACGATTTCGCGCAAGCAGAGCAGGTGTTAGAACGGTTACAGGGCAAAGGAAACATCTCGCCCGAGCAAGAACTGTTCCTGGCCAAGGGCTATGCCCGTGCAGGAAAAGCCGAGAAAGCCATCGAACTGTTGTTCAAACTCAACTACGAGCACCCCGACAACATGGAAGTGAAACGCCAGTTGGCACTAACCCAACTGCAAGAGGGCAAAGCTGAAACCGCCATCGACCTGCTGAACAGCATTGTTTACAACAACAATGAAAGCGATGCAAGAGACATTCTCTACCTGGCGGCCGCCCATTATTGGTTGGGCAACAACACGCAAAAGGCCATCGAACTGTTTGTGAACTTCCTCAAAAAAACAGGCGAAAAGCCCAACGAAACCCGCTCTGGAATAGACGAAATATTGCATTTGCTAGACTCTATGGCCGAGAAATACAACCGTTCGGCCATAGACATAAGGATATTGACAGACATTGTGGCCGACGAAATGGAGGCAAACAACTCGCCAAACATAAATAACGATTAGGATGAAAACCATCATACGCACTACATTCACACTGCTTTTCGCGGCTATGGCAACCTTCGCCTTTGCCGACGACACACCAACCATCAGCCCCGTGGCCACATTCTTCACCCCAAACGGCGAAGAACAAAGCAGCGATTACCAAGGTTCGGCACCGCTTAGGGCACGATTTCAGGCCAACGTTGCCAATGCCGACGGCTGGAACGCACACTACGAGTGGCGGTTTTACACCGACCCCAAACGCCAAACACCATATCTCTCGCGATTTGAAAAGGACACCGAGGTGACGTTCACCGTGGCCGGCATCCATTATGTGGAGCTTTACGCCACCTTTGTGCAAGGCACAGACACCGTAGAATATACGCAAGAGTACTGGAAAACGGCCGACCCCATACGCGTTAGCATTGCCGAGAGCAAGCTCGAAATGCCCAATGCCTTTACACCCAACGGCGATGGCGTGAACGATGTGTATCGGGCTAAGCCCGGTTATCAGTCGCTTGTAGAGTTCAAGGCATACATATTCAACCGCTGGGGGCAGAAAATATACGAATGGAAAGACCCTGCTGGCGGTTGGGATGGCAAGTTTAACGGACAAGATGTGAAAGAGGGCGTGTACTTCGTACAGGTTAATGCCAAAGGTGCCGACGGCAAAGTGTTTAACATCAAGAAAGACGTTAACCTGCTAAGGAGCTATATAGAATAATGTGCCCCTAAGACATGGGCCGGCTAAGGGTGACAAACAAAAAAGCACATCGCCCAACAATAATAACAACAGGACAACAAAATGCAAGACGAAAAGATAAATGTGTGGGGCGCGCGGGTGCACAATCTCAAAAACATAGATGTGGAAATACCGCGCAATAGCCTCACAGTCATCACCGGACTGTCGGGTTCGGGCAAGTCGTCGTTGGCCTTCGACACCATCTTTGCCGAAGGTCAACGTCGCTATATGGAGACGTTCTCTGCCTACGCACGCAACTTCTTGGGCAACATGGAGCGCCCCGACGTAGACAAGATAACTGGCCTGAGCCCAGTTATCAGCATCGAACAGAAAACAACCAACAAAAACCCACGCTCTACCGTAGGCACAACAACAGAGATTTACGACTATCTGCGACTGCTTTATGCACGCGCCGGCACTGCATATAGCTATGCCACAGGCGAGAAAATGGTGAAGTACACCGAAGAGAAGGTGATACAAATGATTTTGGAACGCTATGCCAACAAGCGCATCTACATTCTCGCGCCATTGGTGCACCAACGAAAGGGGCACTATCGAGAACTGTTCGAGAGCATGCGGCGAAAGGGTTATCTGTACATGCGCGTTGACGGCGAAATAACAGAGATTACCCGCGGCATGAAGGTAGACCGCTACAAAAACCACAATATCGAAGTGGTGATAGACAAGTTGAAGGTTCAAGGAAAAGACGACCAACGCCTGAAAAAGACCGTTGAGGTGGCCATGAAACAGGGCGACGGCGTTATTATGATTCTGGATAAAGATAACGACGAACTGAAAAGCTACTCTAAACGACTGATGGACCCCGTTACGGGTATCTCTTACCCCGAGCCTGCACCCAACAACTTCTCGTTCAACTCGCCCGAAGGCGCATGCCCTAAGTGCAAGGGACTGGGTTATGTCAATGAGATTGACCTCAAAAAGGTAATCCCCGACACCAATAAAAGCATCTACGAAGGAGCTATCGCACCGTTGGGAAAGTATAAAAACCAAATGATTTTTTGGCAGATTGACGCCATTCTCAAAAAGTACGACTGCGAATTAAAGACCTCCATCAAGGATGTTCCTGCCGATGCGCTCGACGAAATACTTTATGGTTCGATGGAAAGGGTGAAGATTGCAAAGGAACTCGTACACACTTCGAGCGACTTTTTCAGCACATACGATGGTCTGATAAAGTATCTTAAAAGCGTGATGGACAACGACGATTCGGCCAGCAGTCAGAAATGGGCCGACCAATTCTTGGCTACATGCCAGTGTCCCGACTGCAAAGGGCAGAAACTAAAACGCGAATCGCTGGCGTATCGCGTGTGGGACAAGAACATTGCCGAGCTAGCCAGCATGGATATCAGCGACTTGAAGACGTGGTTAGACAACGTTGAAGAGCATCTTGACACCAAAGGGCGAAAGATTGCGGCCGAAATTGTGAAGGAAATACGAACGCGCGTGAGCTTTCTGCTCGAAGTGGGGCTCGATTACCTCACGCTTAACCGCCAGTCGGTGTCGCTGTCGGGTGGCGAAAGCCAACGCATCAGGCTCGCCACACAGATTGGTTCGCAGTTGGTTAACGTGCTTTACATCCTCGACGAGCCAAGCATTGGCCTGCATCAGCGCGATAACGAGCGGCTGATTGCCTCTCTTAAAGAACTGCGCGACCTTGGAAACACCGTCATCGTTGTGGAACACGACAAGGATATGATGCTGGCCGCCGACTACATCATAGACATCGGCCCCAAGGCGGGCCGCAAAGGGGGCGAAGTGGTGTACCAAGGCACGCCCCAAAACATGCTGAAAGGCAACACCATCACCGCTAATTACCTTAATGGGCAAATGAAAATAGATGTGCCCGCCCACAGACGAGCGGGCAACGGCAAAAGCATTTGGATACGCGGAGCCAAAGGCAACAACCTAAAAAACGTGGATGTGGAGATACCCTTGGGCAAACTGATTGTCGTTACGGGCGTAAGCGGCTCTGGAAAGTCGACGCTCATCAACGAAACGCTGCAACCCATACTCTCGCAACACTTCTATCACTCGCTGAAAAGGCCCATGCCATACGATGATGTGGAGGGAATTGACAACGTTGACAAGGTAGTAAACGTAGACCAGTCGCCCTTGGGGCGCACGCCACGTTCTAATCCCGCAACCTACACGGGCGTTTTCAACGACATTCGCAACCTTTTCGTAAATCTTCCAGAGGCAATGATAAGGGGTTATAAGCCTGGTCGTTTCTCGTTTAACGTCAAGGGCGGCCGTTGCGAGGCCTGTTCGGGCAACGGATACAAAACCATTGAGATGAATGTACTGCCCGATGTGATGGTGCCTTGCGAGGTTTGCCACGGCAAACGCTATAACCGCGAAACGCTGGAAGTGAGGTATAAGGGCAAGAGCATTGCCGATGTGCTGGACATGACCATCAACCAAGCGGTGGAGTTTTTCGAAAACGTGCCCAACATCTTGCAGAAAATAAAGACCATTCAGGATGTGGGCTTGGGCTATATCAAACTGGGGCAACCCTCCACAACACTGTCGGGCGGCGAGAGTCAGCGTGTAAAGTTGGCCACCGAACTAAGCAAACGCGACACAGGAAAGACCATCTACATCCTCGACGAACCCACAACAGGACTGCACTTCGAGGATATTCGCATCCTAATGGACGTGTTACAGAAACTGGTAGACCGCGGCAACACGGTGCTAATCATCGAACACAACCTCGATGTGATTAAACTTGCCGACCATATCATCGACATGGGTCCCGAAGGTGGGCGCAACGGCGGCCTCCTCCTTTCGGCTGGAACACCCGAAGAGGTGGCCAAAAGCAAGGCAGGATTTACCCCCAAGTTCTTAAAACAAGAACTAGAAATGGGTAAATAAGCTTGAAATGGCTTTACATTTAAGGCTATTGGGGATAAGCAAATGGCAAACAAGCATGCCGTTTGCTTATCCACAATTCTTTTGAGTCTTTCTATTAAACAGCAACTATGCTACTTATTCAAATCAAAAGGTTATCTCAACAATATACACATGCAAGGTTCAGAAGTCATGAGCTTTCATTATTGAACACCAAAACTCATGCCTTTATAGATAACCAATTTGTCTAATTCCTATTACCCCCCTTCTTAACACCTTAATCATTGATGAACTGTATTGATTTATCTCATAACGGCCTGGTATATAAGTACTGAATGAACTTTCATGAGGGAGAAACTTCTCATATTCAAATAATGACAGGCCTAATTCCTTCAAGACTTCTTCAGGGAGTTTATAGTCTTGGTCTACAATGCCGAAGAAAGTACTTCCAGAAGAAACACAATATGAAAGTATCGCTTGGTCATACGCAAAAAAAGCAAAGGAGCCTACCATTGAACCCACAAAACTTCCAAGTAAGTAAGCAAATGGTAGCATGGGCAAGCAGCTTTGAAGAAGCGTTCCACCTCCTAAGCCACAAGCAGTAACAAACATGTTTCTTTGCAAATTATACGTAAAGTCATGTCGTGAAATACTACCTTTAGCTAACAAAAATGAATCTTTAAGTGTATTCATCACTACAACCGTCAATGCCCCTACAACTTCAGGGCTAACTGATTTAAGCGTTTCCCCCCATAACCCTGCGGTGCAAGATACAGTTACTGTTGCAGAAACAAAACCACGGATATATCCATCGGTAGACCCATCAAGGGCTGCAAAGCCGAGTGACTTGAGTTGCTGCTCATTAATTCTTCCTGTAGAAATAAGCTCATCAAGACACTTATAAATCTCTGGAGCAGTTTTAAGAACAAGTGAAATTGTTGCAGAAGTAAGCCCAGCTTTATTTCCCTGTTTAAGAACATGTTCAATCTTTATTAATTGCTCAGTGGAAAAACCATCTCTTGCTGCATCATATTCTCCCTTCTTAGCCTTTTCTGCTATATCGAGCAAGTGTTCTGTACTAACAGCATAAGACGTGGTTCCATCTGGAGCAATAATCATTGAAGTTAAATTTTCAAGAGTTTCCTGGTATCTTCTTACTTCATCAGGATTGGTAATCGTTCTGTTTGCTATTTGTTTTTTCAAATAAATTACTGCTTCTTTCAACTGGTCTGAAGGGAACAAACGCTTTTGACCTAAATAGATTGGGTCTGTTTTCAATACGACTAATGGATCTAATCCCTTTTCAGTAACAAACGTTTCAAATGTCAAATCAGCTCTCCCCGATGCAGCTCTATACTCTATGAACCTCTGAAAATGGCTTACAGACTGCGCTTTAGCAGAAGCTACTCCGTTAAATAAAGCCTTTAATCCATAATCTTCACCCCAATTCGTTGTTATATCAGCTGATGCATAGCCGTGATTTCTATCAACTATCGTACAATATTGAGATTCATTAATTGCAGCACTAATATTAAAACTTCCAGATGAACGAAACTCAAAAACATCACCTTTCAACTGTTTAATGCCTGTTTCAAATCCCTTAAACTTATTAATGTTAGATTGCAATTCATTACAAGCATCAGATACTTTGCCAACATAACCTGCCGCACTATGCACTCCATGTACAGCACCAACTATGTTGGAAAAAGATTCATATCCTCTTTCAAAAGATAACTTCATAACTACTTCAATTTACCAGCCACAAAAGATTTAAGATTATCTTTCGCAAACTTGTCAGTTGCCTTGTAAAGTAAGTACAGCTCTGCTTTCTTTTTCTTAGACATGTACTGCCATGCAGCTAATAATTGACCTATAGTTGTTGTACAAATTAGAGTTCCAACAACATATAACCATTTTTCGTTCAAACTAGCACTAAGCTGCCTTGCAACTTCAATAAAATCAACCTTTTCAACAAAAATACCCGCTACATTTCCCTGACTCTTGTATTTAGTGCCATTAGTTAACTTCTTTAATTGAAGTTGAGGATTTGATAAGTTTTCCTTTAACAATGACTTTGACAGAAAAAGAACATGGTTATCGTTACTCAGACTTGGTTCTTGACTAAGATACTGTTCCTCACTCCAAGCTGTACTACTGATAGACAGATCTCGAGCCTTGTTCTTTATAGAGTTAGCTACAGGCTTAGTAAACTTATCATACACTACAATAAACTTGTATTCCACACGATATGAAGTTGGATTATCACTTGTAAACATAATATCTATACTATTAGTTTGTTCTTGTTTTTCTCTTGTCATACTCAATGATCAATATCAACATCTTATTAAACTGAATCAAACCTACTCTAATAGTCAAGGTTGATTAGTTTATTATAAGTATTGCTGCTAAAATCAATGTATTATCAAAGCTATCTTATTTTAAGTTTGTGAATCTTCTGATATTCGCTACAAATATAATCAATATTTTAAACTATACGCCAATTTTATCAAAATAATTTGAGTAATTTATTTATTGAGTTCATCTTGACTTTTAATATTTCTACAAAGTGAGAGGTGCTTATTATCTTTGTACCGTAAGGCCAAGATAAACACTCCGCGCATGTACGAAGTACTAGACTAAGATACGATAAAATCTGAAATTTTGCGCCATTTGTCTGTGTCAAAACGTGGTTATGCCTCAAAAAGTGACCTGGCGGAAGTTATTCAATGTATTTTCTACAAGTTGAAAACTGGTTGCCAATGGCAGATTACTTCTGTGTTTGCATGATGCTGTTTCCGTTGGCCGTGGGCAGAATGCCCTGCAACCGCGCGCGTTGACGGTTGTAAGCAAACGTGCTTTCCGTCGCCGTTGCCTTTGCATGTGTACACAGCGCAATCTATTTTGTCTTGTTTTCAGTAAGAAATTTAACATTATGAGTGCAGTTTTCGCCAACAATCGCCCACCTTGCCGCAAAAAACCGATTCTCGCGAAGGTTCGTTTTGATGCAAAATGGGGTTAGTTGTACATGCAGGCAAAATGAATAATTATTTAAACTGACCGCCACTAACACCCGTTTTTTGGCGATTTGCAGCAAAATGTAGTGCGTTTTGCTGCAAAACGCAGTGTAATATGCCGCTAAACGCAATGCGTTTTGATGCTAAATGCAGTGCGTTTTGGCGCTAAATGCAAGGTAAAATGGTGCTAAATACAGGGCAAAGTGCTGCTAAATGAAAGGTAAAAAGCATAAAAATACACCGCAAATGTATAAATAAAACCTTTTAGAACCATTAAAAACATGGCTGGAAAGGGCAAAATAGACACTAAAAAGTGGCATTTTAGGGGCTAAAAGTGGGTTTTGGGGCGTAAAAAATAATGAGTTGGCAAGCAATCTAGAAAGGCAAAATGGTGCAAAATGCAGGTTTTGTGCTTAAAAATAGACAAAACAAGATGCTTGAAAGGCAAGAAAAAGAGGCTTTTTACCTACTTTTTAACCTGTTTTTTCGCTAGAACGAAGTGAAAAATAGAGATGGATTGTAAAATAAAAGACAACAATTTAAGATTTTGAGTTGATGGGTCTTTGGCTTTGCAAGTTGATGAGTTGATGTATTCGGGAGTTGCTGTTTTTTGTGAGTTTATAAGTCAGTGAGTTGATTTGTCCTGCTCTTCGTATATGATAGGAGGGTTTATCTTGGTTTTACGGCACAAAGACAATAAACTTCTCGTAATTTATAGAAATATTAAAAGTCAAGACGACCTCGTTGTATAAGACACAATGATTTAAATTAGAAAGTCGGTAATGTGGTTAACATACTAACGATGTGATGTGCGTTAGACGAGTTATCCTTACGCCAAACCACAGCTTTGGTTAATATTAATGCTCGTTAGACGATGGAACAACGAAGAAAATCCAAGCAGGTACGAAAAAAAGTGATGTCGCCCAATAAAACGCTAACTTATCAAAGGCATTATCATGGTGTATGAGGGAGACATTGATAGAACATGGAAAGAACTTCTCAAAACGAAACAAAAACGTTACTGCATCGTATTGAAACATAAACGGTAACTGCCACATTCTAGAAGTAAGTATAAAACGAGCGGCCTTACGCAACTGCATTCAAAGAGAAACGTATCACCTTCTTCTCTGTAAGGTCGACCAACACTCTGCCAAAATGCTTTCCGCCGTCATGCGGGAGACTGTAAACACGTTGAAGGTAAGCACTCACACTTTCCCCATAGTTCACATAAACAAAAGCAAGCAAGTTTATTTCCACAATTAGATGCCCCTTTTGCTCGTACCCAAGGTACTGCTTATAATAATGTGTGAGAGGTAAGGGCTTTATGTTCTCCATTACGTCGCACCCCTCTTTCCCCGTTTTCGTGCTCGCCTTAGAATCGACAACGAGGTGGTCTCCCCCATTCTCCACATACTTTTCCAATATTTTTTTGGCCATTTTCATTTCATCAACCGACAATTGATAAGGTTTCTTATCATTCCCAAACTCCTCATAAAACGTTTCTAATAACAGGATAAAGTCAAGAGAATCTTTATTGTCGTTAATGGCTTTGTAAAGCACACGAGGGTAAAGTCTTGCTTGTTCACGATCAAAAGTGCGAGGCTTACCAGTATGGTTGCATCCTGCAGCTACAACAAGAACAACTATCAACAAAACAGAAACTTTTATTGTATTCATATAGAATGGTTTTATATGGTATTACACTTAAAGATGCCGACAGCTAAATGCCTATTGCCAAAGCATAAGGAATGCTTGTTGGACTAAAAGCCAGAGAAAAGCTGTATTACAAAAAACTTTTCTCATGCAAGCATGTATTATTGTGATGTAAGTAACGTGGCATAGGCTGTGAAAAGCACTTGCAATGGTTTTATAAATTCGATGGCATTTTGGCACAGCTACCTGTAAGTAGAACATGATAAGTGCGTTTACACGCTAGTTTCACCCTACAAGCAAGTGTATAACGCACTTATCGCTATTTCGTATAGCTATGCCTATGCTACATAGAGCAAGACAAGCGGCATGTTATCCCTTCTTTTTCTTGGCTCCTTTCATCCAAAGATACAGCAGGAGGAGCAGGAAAACAACAAGGATGGAAGACAACTCGAAGACGTAATGCTGGGGTTCTGTCCAAAACTCCTTAAAGAAGTTGATGCGGCCCAATATCTCAACGGGCGTCCAAAAGACAATTACTGTGGCGATGGCCATGCGGATATTGGCTCCCCATGAGGCTAAATACAATTGCCGTTTCAACATGAAAAGCGAACCAACAAAGCAACCTAGGCCAACGAGGAAGGTAACAGGATGGTGATCGCCAAGGAAATTCTTGTCGTAACAGAACATCAAAAGCAGATAACAACCCCACAACATCATGTTCACTTCCATAAAGGTTACGATGCTGGTATGGCGCGTCATGGGTTGTGCAACGATGACTTTGCGCTGGTCGCGGAAACAAACCTTTTGTATCCAGGTGATGAAATCGCAACCGTTGCGCGTACTGAAAATGTACATCACCATCACCATCATCCACAAGCCAAAGGATGCGGGCATGATGAGATATTCGGGTTTGGTAACAACTTCGCCATTCTCTATTTCGGGCTGAACACCATAACGGCGAGCATAATAAAGGAAAAGGAACTCTACCCAACCTGTCCAAAAGAGCAGGCCACCTATCAACCCCCAAATGGTTTGCCGCGTATCGCCCTTGACGAACACGCCAACAATAACCATAACAAGGCCAACAAGCCCCAAAAGGAAACCTGCAACGTGCATGGCAGAAGGATTCATGGTATGCTCCATGATAATCATCAGCGCATGGCCCAAGGGCATGGAAAACAGCACAACTAGGAAAGAGGCGAGCGTGCGCCAAGGATACATTTGTTTTGTTTTCATCGTTTTAAAAAGTAAAAATGGCTCCGAAACATGTTCGGAGCCATTAGGTTGACTGTTACGCGCTACTATGTGCATCGCGTTGACACACAACAGCGCGATTTTATCGCAGGGCATAAAAGCTGTTTGGGTTATTAAAACAACTTAACGGCTTATGCCCCCGTTTGTAGCAATGATTTAGAAGAACAAATAGCGGTTGTCTACAACCTTGCCGTTGATGTACAGCTGGTTCATGAAGTTGCCCGCATATTGCATGGCACGCTGGCGGAGACGTAGTTCGGTTTCCTTAGCGTTATACTTCACGGGGCGCATGGTGCGACCTGTTACTTGGAACATGTAAACACCGGCGTTACCCTTAACGGGAGTCTTATCGAATGCACCCTTGGCAGTGGCTGCAACGGCACCGCTAAGTGCAGGTTCGCTTGCACCTGTTGCGGTAAGGAACACGGGCGAGGCAAAAGTAACTTGGTTAACGGGCGTTACCACGGCACCTTTAGCCTTTGCTGCGGCAATGCTTGTTACGCCATTGAGCTTAGCCAAAATCTGTTCGGCCTTCTTATCCCTTATCACTTCGGCCTTCACCATCTCTTTCACTTGCGAGTCGTTAAGGCTACGATAGCCCACAGGGTTGATGCGATCGAGTATCACAAGCAGCAAGTGGTTGTTGTCGCCACACTCGTAACGGGGCGATACGCTGCCTTCCTTAGCATCGAAGAGCCATTTCAAAGCCTCGCGCGTACTGCGGATGCCAGCCAAGTTGTGCTGAGAGGTGGTAACATCCTTAGCCTCTTGCACACGATAGCCGTTCTTTGCGGCATTCTTCACCACGGCATCGGCTGTGGCATTGGCACTAACGAAAGAGCTGAACTGATTGTAAGCCTTGCGATAGGTTTCTTTCGAGAAGTCGATGGTGCGCTTTACAACGGCTGCTTGGTACTTAGTAACCATGCCTTTGCGGTTGAGCACCTGCAAAATGATGTTGCCTTGCGCCAAGGTGATGTTCTTAATGTCGTTCACACCCATCGTGTTCAGACTGTTGATATAGTCTTTTGTGTCCTTGTCCATCGAGGGTGCCATTTGGTATTGGCGGGTGGTCATCCATGCTTTCTCGCCAGTTTGTCCGTATTTCTTAGCCAAAGCCTCGAAGTCGGCGCCGTTGGTGAGGGCAGTGTAGATAGAGTCGGCGGTTTTGTGTGCAGCCTCTGGCGTTACGCCACCCACTTGGATTTGGCGGTATTCAACAGAGTCGGGCAGCTGAACCTTGGCAACAAGCTTAACCAGGTTAAGCGTATTGTCTTGCTTATTCTCAACAGGACCATATACCGAGCCAACGCCCATCGAGTCGAGACGTGCTGCAATGTCACTTGGATAAGCGTCTTTGCCAACGGGTAGGCCCAAATAGTTTACAAGCGACGAACTCTTGCGTACCACGTTAGTTGGGTCGGCAGCCTCAGTCAGTTCCTTCGTGTAGTCGGCGAACTGCTTTTTCAAGCCAGCCTTGTCCTCAGGAGAAGCCTCAACCTGTATGTCAATGTATTTGATATCGCGTGTTTCAACATATTGCTTAAAGCGCGGTTTCAGTTCTTCGTATTTGGCTTTGAGGTCTGATTCGGAAACTTGCACCTTGCTGTCTTCAATGCTCGAATAAGGGAAAGCGGCCAACTGTATTTGGCTTTCTTCGTTCTCTTCCTTGAAAGCCATCTTAGCCTCTACGGGATTAGAGAGCAGGCAGTGAGCTAGCAGGCTCTGATATTTTTGTGCAAGCAACTGTGTGCGCAGCTGTTTCTCGATAAACGTCCAAAACTTGTAGATGGATTCGTATTGTTGAGCCATCTGGGGATTGGTTGTTTGTTGGTTCTTGTATTCGGCCAAGAACTTTTTGAGCGAGCTTGCATCGAAACGACCCGTCTGTTGGTTAACAAAGGGCGTCTGCATCAGCATGGGATTGGTGCCTTGGTTCAAGACGTTTTGCATCTCTTGGTCGGTAACGGTGAGCCCCAACTCTTTGGCCTCCTTCTCCACGAGCTTGTTTTGCACATAGCTAGTCCACACCATGTCCTTCACTTGGTTAAGCTGCTCGTCGTTCAGGTTATCCTGTCCTTGTTGCATTTTGATGGCCTCAGCGTACTCGTCAACCATTTTTTGGAATTCTTGAACGCTGATTTTCTGGCCATTCACCTCGCCAACCTGTTGTCGTTGGTTGTTGCGTGTGGCCTCGCAAGAACGGAATGCCTCTTCGGCAATAAATGCCAACAAGCCAAGACCAATGATTCCGATGAGAATCATGCCACGGCTTCTAATTTTTCCTAATACTGCCATTATTATTTTAGTTGTTTAATTTATTATTCGAGCTTTGGTTGGGGCGAGCCCCAAGCTGTCATCACGCCGTAGATGCTTGCATGGCAAAAGCAATTGGCTAGGGCTAATGAGCTTTAAAATGCGCACAAAAATACGAAAAAGAAATGATATTCTTTAACGTTTCGTGCAAAAAGTGCTTTATTGATGCACTTTTAGTTTCACGAGTTCGATTTTATTCATCGTGTTTTTGAGAATGCGAAACTGGTAAGAACCGATGTTTACCTCCTCGTTTATCTTCGGGAAACGCTGATAATGGTGCAAGATAAGTCCGCCGATGGTCATATAATCATCGCTTTCGGGCAGGTCTAAATCAAACATATTGTTCACCTTATCAATCTCCAAGCGGGCCGACAGCACATAATCGCCTTCTGCTGTTTGCTTGGCCACATACTTTTGGTTGTCGTGTTCGTCTTCTATATCGCCGAAAATCTCTTCAACGATGTCTTCAAGTGAAACTATTCCGCTGGTTCCCCCAAACTCGTCGACCACAACTCCTAAGCTACGTTTCTGCATTAAGAAGGTTTGCATCAGCTTTTGTGCCGCCATCGTTTCGGGAACGAATGGCATTTTGCGGATGTGCTGTTTCCATTGTTCGGGATTGCGAAACAGTTCGGAGGAGTGTATATAGCCAACTATGTGGTCGATGTCTTCTTGGTAGACGATAAGTTTGGAGTTTCCGCTTTCGATAAACTTCTGTGTAAGCTCGTCGATGGTACATTCGTTGAGGTCTACCGAGTTGATTTCGGTTCGCGGCACCATGCAATCGCGCACCTTGGTATCTCTAAATTCCAGGGCGTTTTGAAAGATTTTCACCTCGTCGTTGATGTCGTCTTCGTTCTTGGCACTGTCTAAACTGCTCTGTACGAGGTAGTCTAAGTCGGTTTTTGAAAAGAGGATGTTCTCGTTTTCCTTTTCAATCCGAACGCCAACGATGCGCATAAGGACGCGCGCCAGAAACGTTGAGAATCGGCTGAAAGGCCAAAGCAGCAGGTAACAAAGGTAAGCCGGCACGGCGAAGAAAGAAAACAGCCTGTTGGGGTTGCTCTTAAAGAAGGTCTTTGGCAGAAATTCGCCCGTAAAAAGCACGATAAGCGTTGAGAGGATGGTGTCGGCAGGCACGGTGAAACTGGCATCCATGCCGCGGAAGATGGTATTGTCGAAGAATTTAGCGATAAGTATACCATATACCACAAGCGCAATGTTGTTACCCACAAGCATCGTACTTACAAAGTTGTTGGGATTTTTATAGAAGATGGCCTGAACCTTTTGCGAGAGGCCGTTGCGTTCCTTGTCCATCTCAACAAGCATGCGATTGCTGGTGACAAAGGCTATTTCCATGCCCGAAAAGAACGCGGAAAACACCATCGTAACGAGTATGCCGAGTACAAGGCTTATACTAATAGGGTCGTCCATATAGAACTTAGAGTTGTCTTTTTGTTATGGGTTGATGTGTTGAGCCGTGTGTTGGCACAAGCTATCGCTACTAACCACCCAACTTGCGCTGGGGCATGGCCGAGGGGCGAATGGTTTCTTTGAGGGTATCGGGCGCTGAACTGAGGCTGTCGTTCTTGCCGGCGATGTCGGTTCGTGCAAACGAACCCTTCGAGTTAGACACGTAATACTTGGTCATACGCTCGTCGCTACGGAAGTAATTGCCCTGCAACTGGCGGTCGGGAGTGATAAGTCGGGAGAACTTATTGGAGTAAAGCTCGTGTCTGTTCTCATCGCGAAACAGCTCTTCACTATAAAAGCGCACGCCGTCTTTGGTCTTTACGCGCACTCTTCCGCGCAGTTCCCATAGGCGTTGTTGGTCGTAATAGTAGGCCGTATCGCACTGAATGTAGAGTTGTACGTGAAAGTTTTCGTCAAACTCTTCCAGAAAAACGCCCTTATCGAAAGTCCAACGCGGTGGATTCTTCACTTGGTTCACCTCGTAACGCTCTGTAACGATGCGGTATTTTACCAGACCTGAGTCTGAAATAAGCGTATTAACGCCATAAGTTACCATCGTCGGCACCGAGTCTTTGGGATTTACCGCAGGTGCGGTATGCTCCACCGCCTGCTCGCAAGCGGTCAATGCCACGATGCAACTCAGCATAAACGCCAAGCCCGAAGTTCTTAACAAGGTGTACATGCGCTGTTTTTCTTTACGATAACGGGGTTATTCCAACTTCCATTTCTTGAACCATAGTTCGTTGAAAGTCAGCCCCACGTTGATGCGGAACACGTTCTCGGTGATGTAGTTCTTGGCCGTTGAATGCACCCATTGTGCGCTAACGTTGAGAAACGAGCGGTTGTTGTACGGGTTGATGATGGGAATGCCAAAGCCAATGCTGGCACTCATCTCCGTTGGACCATCGTTGCCGTACACCTTTATATAAGGAGTGGCGTACGAAACGCCTGCGCGATAGTGTATGCGATTGAAGAAATTGCGGCTAAATGGCGCAGGGCAGAAGTCGCCGCCAAGGGTAAACTTGTGCCTGTCGGTAAGCAAATTGTCGCGCAAGGCAAAGCTAGAAAAGCCCCCGACGATTTCGTAGCTGGGGAATTTAACGCTCGACCACTGTTGTAAAGTGTAGTCTGCGCCCACCTTCCATTTGCCGTTGTGGTCCCACATAAGCCCCACACCGAAGAAGTTCGGCAAGTTTATGTCGAAGTTTCCGCCATAAGAGGTGGTGTCCGACACGTTCGTTTGCGAGTTGGTAAGTATCTCTTGCAATTTGGGTTTGCCGCCAATCTTGTGCGCAGGACTAAACGTTAGGCCCAAAGTGATGTTGTCTTTAGACGACACTTTGGCTGTGTACTGCGCACCGAAGTCTACCTTATAGCTCCGTATGTCCATCGTGTACTGATGCACAAGGTTGTTAACAGAGCCGTCGCTGTAACTGTTGATGAGCCTGCGATCGTAGTCTCCCCACATGTAAGACATGTTAGCACCCAAGGCCAAGCCCTTAATGGGTTCCCAACCAATACCCAAATAAGCTTGGCGCACGCCGCCCGTACCCGTGTAGGTGTTGGTTAATATGGTAGCATCTGGCTGATCTGTCAATGCCTGAGCGGCCGAATACTGATACCCCACGTTTGTGAAAGGTATCAAACCAAAGCTCAATCCCAGCCTACGGGCGGCCTTAAAGCCTGCAACCACATATTCTATATTGGCGTTTTTAGCGTTACGCTTCACGCCTTTCTCCGAGAAATTGGTGAGTTGCAACGATATGCCGGCATCGAAAAGGAATGTAAGCGTATCCAGTCGAGCATAAGATGCGGGGTTTAGGTAGTTCACCTGATTGCCTTCATGGAAACCTAATCCCAGTCCATTCATGCCTCGATTAAATCCGCTGGACTGCTCGGAGAGCACACCTAAGCCGAACTGACTATAAGGAGAATTAGTTCCACTCTGCGCAAAAGCCGCCATACTGACAGTAGACGCTAAGACAATGCCTATTACTTTCTTCATTATGAGTTATATGTTTATTGCGGAGCTGGGGGCTCCATTTATCCGTTTTGAAATGTGGCGAAAAACATACAGACTTGTTATGGTACGCCAAATTAGGGGCAAAATTATCGAAAAAAAACGATATAATCGCATCAAATGTTCAAAAATAAGGTTATTTTTGCATCGTGAAACCAATTATGTTGCTTTTGCGGCACCTTCTTGCCGCTGTTTTGTTATGTGCTTTCCAACTCTCGGCACAGGCTCAAGGCACACTTGAATTAAAGGATATGGACGCCGTGCGCATATCCTTACTCACTTGTCAGCCCCACGAAGAAGTATATAGCATTTACGGACACACGGCCATCAGATATCAGGATGTGGCACGCGGAACAGACTTAGCCGTGAACTATGGGATGTTCTCGTTTCACAAGCCCTACTTCGTGCTGCGTTTCGTGTTCGGACTTACCGACTACGAAATGGGCATCGAGTCGTTCGACGCTTTCTGCGCGCAATACGCCTCGTACGGAAGTGGCGTGTACGAGCAGGTGCTTAACCTCACGCCCGAAGAGAAACTGACCATCGCCAAGGCCATCGACACCAACTACGAACCGCAAAATCGCGTGTACAGGTACAACTACTTCTACGACAATTGTACCACTCGTGCACGCGACATGATTACCAACCACCTGCAAGCTAGCGTAGAATATGGCAACGAAAAAGCGGAGGATGCCACCTCTTATCGCCAGATTGTGCACCAATGCGCCAGTCAAACGCCTTGGATAAGGTTTGGAAACGACATGCTGTTAGGCATTAAGGCCGACCTGCCCATCGACAGGGCGCAACGCCAGTTCTTGCCTGCAAACCTCATGAACGACTTCCAAAGCGCCACGCTAAACAATGGTTCGCCCACCAAACGCAAACTTGTTGTCTCTTCGGGATGGGTTGTTCAGCCAGGCGTTCAAACCTCCTCGTCGTCGTTTCCCCTATCGCCCACGGCCCTCATGCTCATTCTTGCGGCGATAATTCTCGGCACAACAGCCATCGAAAGCAAGCTTAACACGCGTTTCAGATGGTTTGATGGCTTTTGGTTTCTTATCTGCGGACTAATCGGCATCCCATTGTTTGTGATGATTTTCTCGCAACATCCCACCGTCAGCCTCAACCTCCAAATACTCTTTTTCTGCCCTTACACCTTATTATATATATATAGGGCCGTTAAAAAAGGCAAGGAAACGCAGTTCTTGCGCAGCATAAAGATATGGTGCATACTTATTTCGCTCTTCCTCATTGGCGGCTTTTTCCAACACTATGCCGAAGGAGTGAGGTTTTTGGCACTATCTTTGCTCATTAGATACATATATTTAATATATCGACATAAAAGGGCATGAACAAGTACATAACCCTCTTTGCGTTGGCCACGCTTGCCAACATCGAATGCAAGGCACAGCCTAACGTGGCCGTTCCGCGCCTTGTTGTGGGCATTACCGTAGACCAACTGAACAGCGACGACATGGAACAGTTCGCCGCACTTTACGGAAATGGCGGTTTCAAAAAGCTGCTCCGAGAAGGCGTGGTGTACGAAAACGCCCAATACGACTTCGCTCCTATCAACTTGGCATCGGCCACAACAGCCATTGCCACGGGCGCATCGCCTGTAGACAACGGCATAACGGCCGAGCGATGGGTTAGTCGCGAAACACTCCGACCCGTGGGATGCACCTTCGACAAGAAGTTTTTCGTCTCGCCAAACAACGTGAAATCGTCTACCATCGGCGACGAAATGAAGATGGCCAGCAACGGAAACGCATTGGTGTTTTCGGTAGCTGCCAACCAAGATGCGGCCGTATTGCAGGGCGGACACGCTGCCGACGGGGCTTTTTGGATTGACGAGGCCACGAAAACTTGGAAAACATCGGCCTTCTATCCGCGTTCCGCACAAACATGGCTCGACACTTACCTGCGCATGCCGGGGCTAGATGTGGCGAAGAAAAACCCCAACCAAGCCACTTGCCAATTTGCCTTAGACTGCATTAGCGACCATGTTATGGGGCGCGACGCACAGGCCGACTTGCTCTTCGTCACCCTTTCGGCCAGCAATTCCACTGCCGAAAGCAACCCTTTGCTCGCCAGAGAGAACACTTATAGGGAACTTGACAAAACCCTGGCCGACTTAATCCTCAACATCGAGCAAAAGGTGGGCAAAGAAAACGTGCTCTTTGTGCTTACCGCCACGGGGCGTTCGGAAAGCAACATACAACACTACGCCAAGTATAACGTACCCACTGGCACGTTCTACATTAACCGAACGGCCAACCTTCTGAACATGTATCTCAACGCCATATACGGCATTAACCGACTGGTAGACGGCGTTTTGAACAACGAAATATACATCAACAAAACCATCTTAGAGCAAAAGCGCATCAACATCAGCGAGGTTTTGCGCCACGCACGCGAGTTTCTCGTACAGATTTCGGGTGTGAAAGAAGTATATACAGCCGACCAACTACTGATCGACAACGGCGTTTCCTCGAAAGTGCGCAACGCTTTCAACCATGCCGTAAGCGGAGACATCATCGTGAAAGTGGCTCCGGGATGGAAGATTTACAACGAAGAAACCAAGGAAGAGCAATTGCCTGCAACAGCAAGCCTGCCTTTCCCCATCATCATTTACGGGGCAGGCGTGAAACCCAATACCATTTCCACGCCTGTAACCACCAACCGCATTGCGCCCACCATTGCCCGCTTTATCCGCATCAGGGCGCCCAATGCCTGTGTTGTACCGCCGCTCCCACTTAAATAATTCTACGATAAAGGCGGATTGTTGGCTAATTTCTAGCCAAATAAACCAATTTATTTGTAATTTTGCAGACATTTAGGCGCAATGCCAAAAACAACATGTGGCACAGCCCACGATAGGCCTACGCCAATGGTGCAAACTTTCATCACACAACACAGATAATACAACGAAAATGAATTTAAATAAAATCCTACAATCGCTCTTCGGCAATAAGTCGACGCGCGATATGAAACTTATCCAGCCACTTGTTGAAAAGGTAAAGGCCACTTACGACGAAATAAAGGCCCTTAGCAACGACCAGCTGCGCGCCAAAACCAAAGAAATACAGGCGCATGTGCAAAACGCGGCAAAAGAACAAAAGGAAAAAATTGCCGAACTGAAAGCACAGATAGAAGAAACGCCCATCGACGAGCGCGAATCGCTGTTCAATCAGATTGACAAGTTGGAGAAAGAGGCCCTCGAAGTTTACGAAGTGGCCCTCAACGAGGTGATGCCCGTGGCGTTCGGCATTATGCACGACACCGCCAGACGTTTCACCGAGAACGAAGAAATTGTGGTTACGGCTACCGACTTCGACCGCGATTTGGCCGCCACCAAAGACTTCGTGCGCATCGAAGGCGACAATGCCATATACTCTAACCACTGGATTGCAGGCGGAAACGACACCAAGTGGGACATGATTCACTACGATGTGCAAATCTTCGGCGGTATTGCCTTGCACCAAGGAAAGATTGCCGAGATGGCAACGGGTGAAGGAAAAACCCTCGTGGCCACGCTCCCCGTATTCCTAAACGCGCTTACTGGCAACGGCGTACACGTTGTTACAGTGAACGATTACCTTGCCAAACGCGACTCCGAGTGGATGGGTCCGCTCTACGAGTTCAACGGTCTGTCGGTTGATTGCATCGACAAGCATCGCCCCAACTCGCCCGAACGCCGTAAGGCATACATGGCCGATATTACGTTTGGTACAAACAACGAGTTCGGTTTCGACTATCTGCGCGACAACATGTCGAACTCGCCCGAAGACTTGGTGCAAAGGGCACACAACTACGCCATTGTCGACGAGGTCGACTCGGTACTTGTCGACGATGCTCGTACGCCGCTTATCATCGCAGGTCCTATCCCCAAGGGCGACGACCAAATGTTCGAAGAATACCAACCTTTGGTAGAACGCCTTGTAGACGTACAACGCAAGCTGGCCACACAATACCTTGCCGAGGCCAAACAGCTGATAACAGAAGGCCAGGAACAGAACGACCAAAAGAAACTAGACGAGGGTTTCCTCTCGCTCTATCGTTCGTTCAAGTCGCTGCCAAAGAACAAACCGCTCATCAAATATCTCTCCGAAGAGGGCATCAAAGCAGGAATGCTGAAGACCGAAGAGATTTATATGGAGAACAACAACCGCAAAATGCCCGAGGCCGTTGCACCGTTGTACTTCGTTGTTGACGAAAAACAAAACTCGTGCGACCTTACCGACAAGGGTACAGAATGGTTGGCCAAGCAGGTTAACGACTCCGAGCTCTTCGTTTTGCCCGACATCGCTACCCAACTCTCGGCACTTGAAGCCGATAAGACCATGAGCAGTGAGCAAAAGATTGACCTTAAAGACGAACTTCTTAACCACTACGCCATCCAAAGCGAGCGTGTGCACACCCTCCAACAACTCCTCAAAGCCTATACCATGTTCAATAAAGACGACGAATACGTGGTTATCGACGGCGAAGTGAAGATTGTGGACGAGCAAACGGGCCGTATTATGGAAGGAAGACGTTGGAGCGACGGACTGCATCAGGCTGTTGAAGCCAAAGAACACGTCAAAGTTGAGGCCGCTACGCAAACGTTCGCAACCATTACCCTGCAAAACTATTTCCGTATGTACCACAAACTGGCTGGTATGACGGGTACGGCATCTACCGAGGCAGGCGAGTTTTGGGACATATACAAGCTAGACGTGGTGGAAATTCCCACTAACCGCCCCATCGCACGTAACGACATGGACGACCGCGTGTACAAAACGGCCAGAGAAAAATACGCTGCCGTTATCGACGAGATTGAAGACCTGCGCAAGCAAGGTCGCCCTGTGCTCGTTGGTACAACGTCGGTTGAAATATCCGAGTTGCTTAGCAAGATGCTCAACATGCGCAAGATAGACCACGAAGTGCTTAATGCCAAGCAACACCAAAAGGAGGCATCCATCGTGGCAAAGGCCGGACAGTCAACCAACGGACTGGGAGCTGTGACCATTGCCACCAACATGGCAGGTCGTGGTACCGACATTAAGCTGTCGCCCGAAGTGAAAGCAGCAGGCGGTTTGGCCATCATCGGTACCGAAAGGCACGAAAGCCGTCGTGTAGACAGACAGCTGCGCGGACGTGCCGGCCGTCAAGGCGACCCCGGCTCTTCTGTATTCTACGTTTCGCTCGAAGACAAGCTGATGCGCCTTTTCGCATCAGAACGCATCGCAAGCATCATGGACCGCCTTGGATTTAAAGAGGGCGAACGCATCGAAAGCCCAATGATTTCGAAGAGTATTGAGCGTGCACAGAAGAAGGTAGAGGAAAACAACTTCGGTATTCGTAAGCACCTGCTTGAATACGACGACGTGATGAACAAGCAACGTACCGTGATTTACGAGAAACGACGCCACGCCTTGCTGGGCGAACGCATCGGCATGGACATCACCAACATTATTTGGGACCGCGTTATCAACATCATACAAACCAACGATTACGAAGGTTGCAAAGAGGCGTTCATCAAGATATTCGCTATGGAATGCCCCTTCACCGAAGAGGAATTCATCAATACCCCACACGATGTATTGGAAGAAAGAACCTTCCAAATGGCTATGGGAACCTTCAAACGCAAAACCGACCGCCTGCAAGAGGTAACCTACCCCACCATTAAAGAGGTGTACGAAACCCAAGGCGACCGCTTTGAACGCATTGTTGTGCCCATAACCGACGGTAAACGCATCGTACAGATTGTGTGCGACCTGAAAGAGGCTTACGAAACGGAGGCCAAATCGGTGATTAAGCAGTTCGAAAAGAATGTGATGTTGCACATCATCGACGACTGTTGGAAAGAGAACCTGCGACAGCTAGACGAGCTGCGACACAGCGTACAAAACGCATCGTACGAGCAAAAAGACCCACTACTGGTGTTTAAACTCGAAAGTGTGAAACTGTTCGACAACATGGTTAACGAGATGAACGACCGCATAACAAGCTTGCTGATGCGTGCACAACTGCACGTTGAACAGCAAGTGCAAGAGGCGGCGCCCGAAGTACACCACCAACAACAGTACACCGAGAGCAAAGAAGACCTCGACGAGCAGGCGCAAAGATCTGCTAGGCAGCAAGACACGCGCGAGAGTGCTGCACCGCAAAACCGTACGCCCGTGATGAAGGAACACATGCCCAGAAGGAACGACCCATGTCCTTGCGGTAGCGGAAAGAAGTTTAAAGACTGCCACGGAAGGGGCATCGTGTAAGCCACTAACAGGGCTATAGGCAGGTTCTAAAAATTACCTTTGCTGTATTTTTAGCTTTTAGCTCAGCAGGTTTTGCTTACTTCTTGATGGAGCATAGTGAGCTATGCTTTCTGAAAGCGTAAGCGAAAGATGCCAGACAAAAGCAAAAAGACAGTGAAGAGCAATACAACGAACGCCAATTGAACCCTTGCGGGGAATTTATAGAACATGCCTATACAACATCGCAACAACATTTTCCTCCCTACAAAATGCTTTTGTGGGGAGGAAAATACACACCAACAAAGCGGGTTAAGTTGAGCCTATGGCATTGCATAACCCGCCATAAACAAGCACAAGATGCAAGTAAACATCAACAACCTTACAAAAAAATACGGGGATAAAACGGCAGTTTCTATCCCCGTTTTTTCTATGTCAGACAACGAAATTGTAGGACTAGTGGGAAACAACGGCTCTGGAAAAACCACCTTTTTCAGACTTCTTACCGACTTGGTTAAAGCCAACACGGGCGAAGTGAGCCTCAATGGTGTGGACCCAACCCAAAGCGAGTCGTGGAAACAGCACACGGGCGTGTACCTCGACGAGGGCTTTCTCATCGACTATCTCACGCCCGAAGAGTATTTCGACTTCGTTGCAAGCATATCGGGCATAGACAATGAAAGCCTAACACAAACGTTGCAGCAGTTTGAAAACTTTATGGCTGGCGAAATACTTGGCCAAAAGAAACTTATACGCGACCTCTCGGCAGGCAACAAACAAAAGGTGGGCATCATTGCCGCCATGCTTGCACACCCGCAATTTCTTATTCTCGACGAACCCTTTAACTTTCTCGACCCTACAAGCCAAAATGCCTTAAAGGCCATACTTTCTAAGTTTGGACAACGCGAAGGCACAACGATTATCGTGTCGAGCCATAACCTACAACACACCATCGACATTTCCACACGCATCGTTTTACTAGAAAAAGGCCTCATCATCAACGACTTCAAGACTGTTGATACGGCTGCCATACGCGAATTGGAAAACTATTTCGCTGCCCAATAGCCTCTACAAGGATGTTTTTTCCCAAGCATGGCGTGGCTTTAAGCACCTAGATATGCGATAAACGCACCACTATAAGAAAGGACGTGCATAAACACAATTGCGAACATGCAACTAAGAAAAGAGATAGAACCCGACTTCAAAACGGTTGAAAAAAGCTACCCAATAGTCCTTAAAGCAATAATGAGTTATACAGCGTATTGCGATGAAAACGGGGACGAAGACTTGGTGGAGTATAACAAATTGGCCGACTATCTTCATCAGCTTACGGGTAAAGACATGTCGCAGTTTAATCTTCGGGAATGGTGGGAAGAAGAAGGTGCCGAGGTTTTGGCCTTCAGAATTGTGCTGCCCGAACCTCAATGCGTACACAATATCACTATGGACGAACTTTATGAGGTTGTAAAAAGGCTTAAAACCGACATTTACACTCCCTCCGAAGATGGTTCGTTGAAAGAGCTTTTTAAATATCATCTAGACGAGTATTATAAGTTGTTCTTGGAAAGGAACTTTAATACGTACGACCCTAAACTGTTTGAAAGGAATATAAACGATAAAGGCGAATACTTTGAATATACCGAAGCACAGATTGTTCAAATGCTTTGGAGATAGTCGCAACACGATGTGACACTGCTCGCACCCACATTCCCCACTCCACCTATTTCGGTTGCAACCAAAGGCAAGCCATTCTGTAAGTACCTCTTCACAAACTTTTGCTGGCCTAGCGATGCCAACTACAAAGGTGTATAAGTTGGTTAAACTGGTAGTAATTGACACTAATACATCGTGTTTATAAGCCATTGGCACCAGCTGGCGAACCACTAATACGAGTTTACTTGCCCCTAGCTGCACGCAAACAATGTAAAATTTTTGTACTGTTTTTTAACATTATGAGTGCCCTCACCGCAAAAATTCTGGACATTGGGCGAATTTTCGCTTGTATTCTTCAAGTTCTTAACAGTCTGATTTATTGCCAATTATAACAATATTAGGCAAAACAGCCACATTAATGGTCGGCAAGTAGGATATTTATACGGTTTAAGCGTCAACCAAACGCTCATCAAGCTATTTCTCATTTCTTTGTCGCTACCTGCCGTCAAATATACATTCTAAACCATTTTATCTCGGATATAGACCACAAATCAACACCAAAATATGGCAATTTGCAGCATATTGAATTGCGTTTTGGTGCTAAACGCAGTGCGTTTTGGTGCAAAATGCAGCACGTTTTGATGCTAAACGCAATACGCTTTGGTGCATATTGCAGTAGGTTTTGCTGCATATTTACCACATATTAGCGAGAGATATTCATACATTTTCGTGTTATTGAGAATGCAAAATGGGCGATTATTTTCAACAAAGAGAGATGCAATGTTATATGAGATTGCAAAAAATGGTAGAGAAAACGTGCTGGAGCGATGCGCAAAATTGATTATATCGGCGCATTTTATATGTGTTTTCACCTCATTTTCGTCTAGAAGGTGGTGTCACAAAGAGTATGTTTTGTAAAACATTATTACCCATTTAACAAATCATAGTTATACTTACTGTTGTGACAGGTGGGTAAAATTGGCGGATAAATTGGTACATCCATTCTTCTTTAACCCAAATCGCGCATTACACCGTTTGGGGTAAATGCCGTGATATGCCGTGCAACAACTGCACTACTCACATTAACTAGCACAAGAGAAAAGCAAAATACAAGGTAGAAAAATCATTAATAATAGGTAAGGCAAGAGGCAATCACACACCCGCGCAGTACCCACTTCTAGGTATTTTAAAAAAAGATAACGCACCATTTGCCACCCCTCAAACGGAAATGTTATAACTTTGTGTAGGCATAAACACGTAACACAGACAAACAGGAAATGAGATTATCGGAACTAAGAACGGGAGAAAAAGCCGTTGTGGTGAAAGTTTTGGGCCACGGCGGTTTTAGAAAACGCATCGTAGAGATGGGCTTTATTAAGGGTAAAACCGTGGAGGTGTTGCTCAATGCGCCCCTTCAAGACCCCGTGAAGTACAAGATACTTGGTTACGAAATTTCGCTCCGCCGCGACGAGGCACAAATGATTGAAGTGGTTTCGGAAGAAGAGGCCAAGCTTATCGACACGTCCAACGACGAAACGAAAGACACCGAAAACACATTGGCCACGAACACCGAAAGGGACGACATGCCTCATCCAACGGCAACCGACATGCCCGTTAGCGAAGAAAAGATGCAACAAGCGGCACGCCACAAGCGCCGCGTGATAAACGTGGCACTGGTGGGAAACCCCAACTGCGGAAAGACATCGCTCTTCAACTTCGCATCCGGAGCACACGAAAAGGTGGGAAATTATTCGGGCGTAACCGTCGATGCCAAGGAAGGTGTCGCACGTTTCGAGGGCTATGAGTTTCATTTGGTAGACCTGCCGGGCACTTACTCGCTCTCAGCATATAGCCCAGAAGAACTGTACGTGCGCAAACAAATCGTAGAGAAAACGCCCGACGTGGTTATCAACGTGCTAGATGCCAGCAATTTGGAACGCAACCTTTACCTCACCACCCAACTCGTAGACATGAACTTGCGCATGGTGTGCGCCCTAAACATGTACGATGAGTTTGAGAAACGCGGCGATACCATAGACCTGCTGATGCTAGGCAAGCAATTGGGTGTACCCATGATACCCACCGTATTTAAGACAGGGCGGGGCGTGCAGCTGCTTTTCCACATCATCATCAACATGTATGAGGGTATGGACTTTATCGACAAGGACGGCAACATCAACCCCGAAGTGGCCGCCGACCTGCAAAAGTGGCACGAGGAATATAAGAATGACGTGCCCACCGAGCACCAAGAAGACTTTGCCACAACCGATGCCCGACCACACAACAAGGTTTCGAGACACATACACATCAATCATGGCCCAAGGCTAGAACTATGTATCAGTCGGTTGAAACTGCAAATTGAGCAGAACCCGGAGGTAATGCACAAGTTCCATACGCGATACTTGGCCATCAAACTGTTGGAGAACGATGCCGAAACAGAACGCGAAGTGGCCTCGTTAAGCAACGCCAAGGCCATATTGGCCACGCGCGACAAGGAGGCACAAAGCATAAAAACACAACTTAACGAGGACTGCGAAACAGCCATTATGGATGCCAAATACGCCTTTATTCATGGCGTTTTGGCCAAAGCTGGCTACAAGGAGGGTAAAGCCAACGACACCTACAAACTTACCCACAAGCTAGATGCCATCATTACCCATAAGTTTTGGGGGTTCCCCATTTTCTTCTTGCTGCTCTACATCATGTTCCAGGTAACGTTCACCGTGGGTCAATACCCTATGGATTGGATAGACCAAGGCGTAAATTGGTTGGGAGAATGGGTAAAGCAGACCCTGCCCAATGGGCCAGTAAAGGCCATGTTGGCCGAAGGAATTATTGCCGGCGTGGGCGCGGTTATCGTGTTTCTGCCACAAATTCTCATCCTCTACTTCTTCATCTCGTTCATGGAAGACAGCGGCTACATGGCACGCGCTGCCTTTATCATGGACAAGTTGATGCACAAGATGGGGCTGCACGGCAAGTCGTTCATACCCCTTATCATGGGTTTTGGCTGCAATGTGCCTGCGGTAATGGCCACACGCACCATCGAAAGTAGGCGAAGCCGACTGATAACGATGCTTATCCTGCCCATGATGAGCTGTTCGGCGCGCCTGCCCATCTACATCATGATAACGGGAACGTTCTTTGCCTTGAAGTATCGCTCGGCAATTATGATTTCGCTTTACGTTGTGGGCATACTCATGGCCGTGATAATGAGCAAGATTTTCAGTCGTTTCTTGGTGAAAGGCGAAGATACGCCCTTCGTGATGGAGTTGCCGCCGTATCGTTTCCCCACCAAGAAGGCCATCGCCCGACATACCTGGGAGAAAGGCAAACAATACTTGCAAAAGATGGGTGGCATTATTCTCGTGGCCAGCATCATTGTTTGGGCATTGGGATATTTCCCACATAACGACGAGCTTGACAAGCAACAGCAGCAAGAACAAAGCATTATCGGAAGGATGGGTAAGGCCGTCGAACCTGTGTTCCGTGTGCAAGGTTTCGATTGGAAACTAGACGTTAGTTTGCTTGCAGGCGTTGGTGCAAAAGAGATTGTGGCCTCTACGATGGGCGTGCTATATGCCGACGACGACAGTTTTGGTGATGACAACAGTTACAGCGACGACACCGAGAAATACACCCGCTTGCGAAAGCAAATGATAAACGATGGCATTTCGCCCCTATCGGGCTATGCCTACCTCATCTTCGTGTTGCTTTACTTCCCTTGCATAGCCACTGTTGTGGCCATTCGCAACGAAAGCGGCTCGTGGCGTTGGGCCTTGTTCGCCGCCATTTACACAACAGGACTGGCGTGGGTTGTTAGTGCCGCGGTATATCAAGTGGGCAGTTTGATAATGGGAAGTTAGGCACTCGCCCCCTGCCCCACACCTTATTTATATAGGCAACCACAAACCCAAGAAACGCTTTCGGCAAGCACAGAGAGGCAGCCGAAAGCGTTTTTTGCGTGGTACAATAGGCAAAGCTACACCAAAATTGAACAGCCAAAATGAATATAAAACCAAGCAAAACTCACCGCTACCCAATAATGATGACGTTTATACCCACATTTTGCAACATGGGGATTACATTTTTTGGGAAAACATGTAATCATTTTCATATTTATTATTACCTTTGCACCATATTTGGCTGAATACAAACAATTATATAATAACGTTATATGTCTTTTATTTTATTTATTACCGTTCTGATAACGGCTGTCCTTTTGGTTGTGGCGGCATTTGCCATAGCCAAGGCGATAGGGCCTCGGTCGTACAATGCGGTGAAAGGTGAGCCATTCGAGAGTGGTATCCCGACGCGCGGTTCCTCGTGGATTCCCGTGCACATCGGTTATTATCTCTTTGCCATCCTTTTCCTCATGTTCGACGTAGAGACCGTATTCCTCTATCCTTGGGCAGTAGTTGTTAAGCAGTTTGGAGCTTTGGCTCTGGCGAGCATTGGTTTCTTTTTGGTGGTACTTGTATTTGGCCTGGCCTACGCTTGGCGGAAAGGAGCATTGGAATGGAAGTGAAACAACCCCATATCAAGAGTATTCCCTACGCGGAATTTAAAGACAACGACACGCTCGAACAAATCATGAACGAACTACACGAAGGTGGCGTGAACGTTGTTGTTGGTTCGCTAGACCAAGCCATCAACTGGGGACGCAGCAATTCGCTGTGGTCGCTTACCTTCGCAACGAGCTGTTGCGGTATCGAATTCATGTCGGTGGGATGTGCCCGCTACGACTTCGCACGCTTCGGTTTTGAAGTAACACGCAACTCGCCCCGTCAGGCCGACCTCATCATGTGCGCAGGAACCATCACCAACAAGATGGCGCCCGTTATGAAACGCCTTTACGACGAAATGGCCGACCCGAAATACGTTATCGCCGTTGGCGGATGCGCCATCAGCGGCGGGCCTTTCAAGTCGAGCTACCACGTGGTGCGAGGCATCGAAGAGATTGTTCCCGTAGACGTTTTCATTCCCGGATGTCCTCCAAGACCAGAGGCCATTCTCTACGGAATGATGCAGCTGCAACGTAAAGTGAAGGTTGAGAAATTCTTTGGCGGAGCAAACCGCAAGGAAAAGAAACCCATGGTTATCATGGATGTGCCAAAGGATTTCGATAAGGACAAGGAATGAGACGCTATTATGAAACTAAATAACATTGAATTAAACGCGAACGATTTTGCCAACGAGATGGCAAAATTAAGAAATGAAAAACATTTCGACTTCCTCGTCACCATCGTTGGTGAAGACTTCGGAGAGGAAGGTTTCGGGTGTATCTATATTCTGGAGAACACTCAAACCTACGAACGCATCTCGGTTAAAGTCGTTTCAGCCGACCGCGAGAACCCTTACCTACCATCGGTGACTAGCCTTTGGAAGGCCGCCGACCTGCTGGAACGCGAGGTTTACGACTTCTTCGGCATCAAGTTCATCGGACATCCCGACATGCGAAGGCTCTATCTGCGTAGCGATTTCACGGGCTACCCCCTAAGAAAAGACTACGACATGGACCCCGAGAAGAACAAGGCTCACATGTACGACGACCCCGAACCCGACTATACCTTACAATATAGCCTAGATAAAGACGGGAATTTGGTGGAAACACGCCATAAACTGTTTGGAGAAGACGACTACGTGGTGAACATCGGACCGCAGCACCCTGCCACACACGGTGTGTTGCGCCTGCAAACGATACTCGATGGCGAGGTGATTAGGAAGATTTACCCACACTTGGGCTACATTCACCGCGGCGTGGAGAAGATTTCGGAAAGCTATGTCTATCCCCAGACACTGGCATTTACCGACCGTTTGGACTATCTCAGCGCAACAATGAACCGCCATGCACTGGTGGGCGTGATTGAAGAGGCTATGGGCGTGGAGCTTACCGACCGCATTAAATATATCCGTACCATCATGGACGAGCTGCAACGCCTTAACTCGCACCTGCTGTTCTACAGCTGCTGTGCGCAAGACCTTGGCGCTTTGACAGCATTTATATATGGAATGCGCGACCGCGAGCAGGTTATCAACGTGATGGAAGAGACCACTGGTGGCCGACTCATCATGAACTACTATCGCATTGGCGGTTGCCAAGCAGACATCGACCCCAACTTTGTGCAGAACGTAAAGAAACTTTGCGCCTACATCAAGCCGATGTTCAAAGAATATCAAGATGTGTTTACGGGCAACGTTATTCTCGAAAACCGTTTCAAAGGTGTGGGTGTGCTATCTCGTGAGGATGCTATCAGCTATGGTTGTACGGGCGGAACAGGTCGTGCAACGGGCTGGCAGAACGATGTTCGCAAGCACCACAGCTACGGCGTGTACGATAAGGTAGACTTTAAAGAGATTACCTACAACAACGGAGACAGCTACGACCGCTATATGGTGCGCATGAAGGAGATGGAACAGAGCGTTCATATCATGGAAACGCTTATCGACAACATCCCCGAAGGCGACTTCTATATCAAGCAAAAGCCCATCATCAAGGTTCCCGAAGGCCAATGGTACTTCTCATGCGAAGGTTCGCGCGGCGAGATTGGCGTGTTCCTTGACAGCAAAGGCGACAAGAGCCCCTATCGTTTGAAGTTCCGTCCGATGGGTCTTCCTTTGGTTTCGGCCTTAGACACCATGCTACGTGGCGAGAAGATAGCCGACCTTATCGCCGTCGGCGCATCGTTAGATTATGTTATACCCGATATTGACAGATAATTATGTTTGACTTTTCAATCGTTACGACGTGGTTTGACAGTCTGCTGCGAGACACTTGCGGACTGAGCAGCTTTTGGGCCATACTCATCGAATGTGTGCTCGTGGGTGTATTCATACTGGCTGCCTACGCCATATTAGCTATCCTACTTATCTTCATGGAACGCAAGGTGTGTGCGGCTTTCCAATGCCGTCTTGGCCCGATGCGTGTTGGTCCGTGGGGTATTTTCCAAGTTATCGCCGACGTTTTGAAGATGCTTATCAAAGAAATCTTCGCTGTCGACAAGGCCGACAAGCTGCTCTACTCCATCGCTCCCATTCTGGTGCTGATTGGTTCGGTGGGTGCTTTCTCGTTCATGCCGTGGAACAAAGGCGCTACAATCTTGGATTTCAACGTCGGCATCTTCCTGATGACGGCCATTTCGAGTATCGGCGTTATTGGTATATTCATCGCCGGATGGAGTTCCAACAACAAATATAGCGTTATTTCGGCCATGCGTGGTGCGGTGCAGATGATTTCTTACGAGATGTCTTTGGGCCTTTGCCTCATCGCAGCCGTGGTTCTTACGGGCACAATGCAGGTTAGCGGCATCGTGGAAGCACAGAGCGGCCCCTTCGGTTGGCTTATCTTCCAGGGCCATATCCCTGCCATTATCGCCTTCGTGGTGTTCCTCATCACAGGAAATGCCGAAGCAAACCGTGGTCCGTTCGACTTGGCCGAGGCCGAAAGCGAACTTACCGCAGGTTATCACACCGAGTATTCGGGTATGGGTTTCGGTTTCTTCTACTTGGCCGAGTATCTAAACCTCTTCATTGTAGCAGGTGTTGCCTCGATGGTTTTCCTTGGAGGATGGATGCCGATACACATCGGTGTTGAAGGTTTTGATAAGGTGATGGACTATATTCCAGGCATCGTTTGGTTCTTGGGCAAGGCATTCGCCCTGGTTTGGGTGCTCATGTGGATACGTTGGACGTTCCCCCGCCTTCGCATCGACCAGATATTGAAGTTGGAATGGAAATACCTGATGCCCCTGTCCTTGCTCAACCTCGTGTTCATGACTATTGTCGTGGCCTTTGGTTGGTATATTAAATAACGAAAAAGACATGGAAGATAACAAGAAATCATATTTTGGCGGTATACGAGAGGGCATCAAGTCGCTCGTCACGGGCCTACGTGTCACGCTGCGCGAGTACTTTACGCCGAAGGTAACTGAACAATACCCCGAAAACAGAAAGACCACTTTGCACGTGGCAAAGCGTTCGCGTGGCAGGCTCGTTATGAAACGCGATGAGAACGATGTGGTGAAATGTGTGGCCTGCCTGATGTGCGAAAAGGCATGTCCCAATGGAACCATTCGCATCGTTTCGGAAATGGTGACCAACGAGGAGGGCAAGAAGAAACGCCAATTGGTGAAGTACGACTACGACTTGGGCGACTGCATGTTCTGCGAATTGTGCACAAACGCCTGCAACTTCGACGCCATCGAGTTCACCAACGACTTCGAAAATGCCGTATTCAACCGCGACAAGCTTGTCATCGAGCTAGACAAGGAACATTATAAGAGTTCTTTGCCCAACATCATCGACGGCGGTGCGGAAAATGAAATCGGAACTTTCAACACTAAAACAAAATAATAGGAGTAGACATCTTTATGGCAAATATCATCATGTTTTGCATCTTGGCCGTGATAATTATCGGCTCGGCCATCGTATGCGTATTCACAAAGAGAATTATGCGGGCGGCTACTTTCCTGCTGTTCGTGCTCTTTGGCGTCGCAGGTGTTTACTTCCTGTTAGACTATACCTTCTTAGGCACGGCACAAATAGCCATCTACGCCGGCGGATTGACGATGCTTTACATCTTCGCCATCCAGCTGGTATCCAAGCGAACCTTGCAAGGCTTGCAAGAAAGACAACGCGGAAAGACCGTTGTCGCTGGCGCATTGGTGGCCCTTATCGGACTGGTTACCGTGGCATTGGTGTTGCTTAAGAACCAATTTATAGACATGTCGGCCAGCATGGTCGATGCCGAAGTGCCCATGTCGGTTATCGGAGAGAAGCTCGTTGGTGCAGGCAAGTATCAATATGTGCTGCCTTTCGAGTTCATTTCCGTATTTCTCTTGGCATGTATCATCGGCGGAATAATGATTGCAAGAAAGGAGGATAAGAAATGATACCCGTAGAATTGTTATTGGGACTGAGCACTTTGCTCTTCTTCATTGGCTTTTTCGGTTTTGTAACGCGGCGTAACCTCATCGCGATGCTCATCTCCATTGAGCTGGTACTCAACTCGGTTGACATCAACTTTGCCGTATTCAACCGCATACTTTACCCTGGCGAACTCGAAGGTTTCTTCTTTTCCTTGTTCTCCATCGGCATCAACGCCGCCGAAACGGCAGTGGCCATCGCTATCATCCTTAACGTTTACCGCAGGTTCCACAGTGATCAGGTGAACAGTATTGAAAACATGAAACTATAAACGACAATGGAATACAATTTTGTATTTTTGATACTACTTCTGCCTGCGCTATCGTTCCTCGTGCTAGGACTATTAGGCATGAAGATGCCGCATAAGGTGGCAGGTTCCATCGGTACGGCGGTTTTGGGCACAATCTTTTGCCTTTCCATCTATACGGCGTACGAATACTTCATCGGACAAGGCCGTGGAGCGGACGGACTTTACCCCCACGTTACGGCGTTTAACTTCTCGTGGTTGAAGTTTTCCGAACTGCTGACGTTCAACCTAGGTTTCCGTCTCACCCCCATTTCGGTGATGATGCTGGTGGTTATCACCACCGTGAGCCTCATGGTGCACATCTACTCGTTCGGTTACATGCACGGCGAAAAGGGTTTCCAGCGTTATTACGCCTTCCTTTCGCTCTTCACCATGTCGATGTTGGGCCTGGTTGTGGCCACGAACATCTTCCAGATGTACCTATTTTGGGAACTTGTGGGTGTGTCGTCCTATCTTCTCATCGGTTTCTACTACCCCCAAGGGGCTGCCGTTGCCGCATCGAAGAAGGCATTTATCGTAACCCGCTTTGCCGACTTGTTCTTCCTTATCGGCATTTTGATTTACAGTTTCTACGTCGGAACGTTCAACTACGACCTCAACGCCATGCCTTCGCTCCACGAGCAGGTGGCTGGTTCGGCCGTAATGATGCCCGTAGCCCTGTTCTTCATGTTCATCGGCGGTGCTGGTAAGAGCGCGATGTTCCCCTTGCACATTTGGTTGCCCGATGCAATGGAAGGTCCTACGCCCGTATCGGCGCTTATCCATGCCGCAACGATGGTTGTAGCAGGTGTGTTCCTTGTGGCCAGCCTCTTCCCCATCTTCGTAGAGTTCGCCCCCGAACAGTTGCATTGGATAGCCTACATCGCAGCTTTCACGGCCTTCTATGCCGCTGCTGTGGCTTGCGTACAGAGCGACATCAAGCGCGTTTTGGCCTTCTCTACCATCTCGCAGATTGGTTTCATGCTCGTGGCACTTGGCGTTTGTCTGCCCGACCCTGCAACAGGCTCCGTGGCTATGACCGAAGAATACGCCGATGTGCAAGGCCTTGGCTACATGGCAGGCATGTTCCACCTCTTCACTCACGCCATGTTCAAGGCTTGTCTCTTCTTAGGTGCAGGCTGTATCATACATGCCGTACACTCAAACGAGAAAGAATACATGGGCGGACTACGCAAGTACATGCCCATTACGCACTGGACGTTCCTCATTTCCTGTCTCGCCATCGCTGGCATACCGCCTTTCTCAGGCTTCTTCTCGAAAGATGAGATATTAGTAGCTTGTTACAATTTCAGTCCTGTTATGGGCGCAGTGATGAGCGGCATCGCCATGATGACGGCTTTCTACATGTTCCGACTCTACTATGTGATATTCTGGGGCAAGAGCTACTACGAAACGCACATCAACGAAGGAGCGCACAAGCCCCACGAGGCTCCGCTCACGATGACTTTCCCCTTGATATTCCTGTCCATCATCACGGTAACTTGCGGTTTCTTGCCCTTCGGCGAACTCGTTTCAGCCAACGGCATAGGCTTCCATACCCACATCAATTGGGCCGTTGCAGGCACCAGTGTGGCATTGGCCCTTATTGGAATTGCAGCAGCGATGCTGATGTACAAGAAGGCCGAAACGCCTTTCGCCGACAAGTTGGCCAAGACGTTCCCCGCACTTCACCGTGCAGCCTACAAGCGTTTCTATATGGACGAGATTTGGCAATACGTTACCCATCGCATCATCTTCCGCCTTATATCCAAGCCCATCGCGTGGTTCGACCGCCATGTAATCGACGGCACGTTCAACTTCTTAGCTTGGAGTTCCAACGAAGCGGGCGAAAGCATACGTCCCTGGCAAAGCGGCGACGTGCGTCATTACGCCATTTGGTTCCTCTCCGGAGCCGTTGCCCTTACCTTGGTTTTGCTATATATGTTGTAATATGAGGTAACAACCAAATAAAAGAAAAACAAAATGAGTATATTAACATTATTCGTAGTTATCCCCGTGCTGATGTTGCTGGGCCTTTGGCTTTCGCGCAACCTCAATCAAGTGCGCGGTGTGATGGTTGTCGGCTCGTCGTGCTTGTTGGTACTTTCGGTTTGGCTCACCATCGCTTTCCTTCAAATGCGCGATGCAGGCAACACCGATGCCATGTTGTTTCAATACACCGTGGATTGGTTTAAGCCGCTCAACATAGCCTACGCCGTTGGTGTCGACGGCATTTCGGTGGTGATGCTCCTCCTTTCTAGCATCATCGTCTTCACAGGCACATTTGCATCGTGGCAGTTAAAGCCACTAACAAAAGAATATTTCCTTTGGTTCACCCTGCTTAGCATTGGTGTTTACGGTTTCTTCATCTCGGTAGACCTCTTCACCATGTTCATGTTCTACGAGGTGGCACTCATCCCCATGTACCTGCTTATCGGCGTTTGGGGTAGCGGCAAGAAGGAGTATTCGGCCATGAAACTAACCCTCATGCTTATGGGTGGTTCGGCTTTGCTCATCATCGGCATCATCGGCATCTACTTCTTCAGTGGTGCAACCACGATGAACATCCTCGAATTGCAAGCCCTGCACAACATTCCAGAGAGTGTACAAAAGGTGCTTTTCCCCTTCGTTTTCATCGGATTTGGCGTGCTTGGCGCACTCTTCCCCTTCCACACATGGTCGCCCGACGGTCACGCATCGGCTCCAACAGCCGTGTCTATGCTCCATGCGGGAGTACTGATGAAACTTGGAGGCTATGGATGTTTCCGCATTGCCATCGTGCTTTTGCCCGAAGCTGCCCATCAGCTATCATGGATTTTCATCATCCTCACCACCATTTCGGTGGTATATGGTGCCTTCTCGGCCTGCGTGCAAACCGACTTGAAGTACATTAACGCCTACTCTTCGGTGTCGCACTGTGGCTTGGTGCTCTTTGCCCTGCTCATGATGACGCAGACTTCGTGTACGGGAGCCATCTTGCAGATGCTCTCTCACGGACTGATGACGGCCCTTTTCTTTGCCCTTATCGGTATGATTTACGGCCGTACACACACGCGCGACATCCGTCAGCTGGGCGGATTGATGAAGATAATGCCCTTCCTTAGCGTGGGTTATGTCATTGCAGGTTTGGCCAACTTGGGCTTGCCAGGTTTCTCTGGTTTCGTTGCCGAAATGACCATCTTCGTGGGTTCGTTCCAAAACAACGACGTATTCCACCGCACGGCCACCATCATTGCCTGTACCGCAATCGTTATCACGGCGGTCTACATCCTGCGTGTTGTGGGTAAGATACTCTTTGGCAAGGTTGCCGACCCCCACTACGAGCAACTCACCGACGCCACCTGGGACGAACGTTTCGCCGTTGGCTGCCTCATCTTCTGCGTTGCAGGCCTTGGCCTCGCACCGCTTTGGGCAAGCAACATCATCAGCGACACGCTAGGTCCGATTATCGACCACATCCACAACGTAACCGCAATAGCATCACTTTAAACGTTTCGTACAATGAATTTAGATTATAGTCAGTTTTTCCACATGATGCCCGAGGTTACCTTGATGGCCATGTTGGTGATTGTCTTTATCATAGATTTCGCCACAGCTCATAAAGCCCCCATCGTGATAACCGACGATAAGACGGCACCTTCGCCACGTCCTTGGTTCAATCCTTTGGTGTGCGCATTCATGCTGATACATATTCTTCTGAACTGTTGTTCCACCGAACCAGCCACGGCCTTTGGCGGAATGTATGCCACCACGCCCATGATTGGCGTGTTGAAAACCATCCTTGCCTTCGGAACACTCATCGTTTTCATACAGGCACGCACGTGGCTTTCGCGTCCCGACAGCACTTTTAAGGAAGGCGAATTTTATATGCTCATCATTTCAACACTGCTTGGAATGAACATGATGGTAAGTGCCGACCACTTCTTGCTCTTCTTCTTAGGGCTCGAAATGGCATCCGTGCCTATGGCTTGCTTGGTGGCATTCGACAAGTATCGCCACAATTCGGCCGAGGCTGGTGCCAAGTTCATCCTCACCGCAACCTTTTCAAGCGGCGTGATGCTCTATGGCCTCACCTTCATCTATGCCGATGCAGGTTCGCTTTACTTCAACGAAGTGTCTCAACACCTATCGGCCACGCCCATGACGGTTATGGGAATGGTGTTCTTCTTCAGCGGATTGGGCTTTAAAATTTCGCTTGTGCCCTTCCACTTCTGGACAGCCGACACCTACCAAGGTGCGCCAACAACCATCACGGGCTATCTCTCCGTAGTGTCTAAGGGTGCCGCTGCCTTTGCGCTTTGCTCTATCCTGATGCACGTTTTCGGTGTATTGTTAGAACAATGGCAATATCTTCTCGGCATTGTCATTGTGTTGAGTATCACCATTGCCAACCTTTTCGCCATACGCCAAACCGAACTTAAACGTTTCATGGCGTTCAGCTCTATTTCGCAAGCAGGATATATCATGCTGGCCGTGATGGGCGATTCGGGCATGGGCGTAACCGCTCTCACCTATTATATATTGGTGTATGTGGTGGCCAACATGAGTGTTTTCACCATCATCAGTGCCATCGAAGAGCGCAACAACGGCGTAACCGACATGGATGCCTACAACGGACTCTACTCCACCAACCCCAAGTTGGCCTTCCTTATGACGTTGGCCCTCTTCTCGCTTGGTGGCATTCCGCCCTTTGCAGGTATGTTTAGCAAGTTCTTCGTATTTATGGCCGCTCTCGAACAGGGCAGTGCTTGGGCTTATTTAATTGTGTTCATCGCGTTGATTAACACCGTTATCAGCCTTTACTACTACTTGCTCATCGTTAAGGCGATGTATATCAACAAGAGCGAAAACCCCTTGCCAGCCTTCAAAAGCGACTGCAACACGCGCTTGGCCTTAGCCATCTGCACCCTAGGCGTTGCACTCTTCGGTGTTTGCAGCTACGTGTACGACTGGATTTTCGCAGCCTTGTAAACCCTACGAACCATCTTGCCCACGAGGATAGGACACTTATTCTCCTAAGGGCACACAAGTAATAAAGCCCCGAAAGCGTTATGCTTTCGGGGCTTTTTCTCGTTAAACGCGGGCATTACTAGATAATACATGCCCATCCATAACACCTAATGCGCAATGGCACTGCACTTTGTCAGCACTTACTTTGCATCTCGCACCAACCCACAAGTTCTTTAACATAAGGCAATACCGATTGCCCTAATGGCGATAAGCGATATACACCGCTTGACTTCTCAACAAGATGGTCTTCCATCAAAATACGAACGGCAGATGCAACCTGTTGATGCTTCATCCCTACTATACCCCAACAAAGTTGCTCCATTGAACCCGACACGCGCTCTGCTAGAACAAGTATCACCCATAAAGCATCTAATCCGCAAAGCCTTGAAAGGACATTGCGGATTGGACATGTAGGAAATTGCGGATCGATTACCATGTTAGCTTATCGCCAAGTATCACACCATCCCCAGCAGGAGAATCGTTCTCGCCAAAGCTATCGGCCTTGTATTGTATGCAAAGCATCAGCATCTCGCCCTCACCAGTGTTCTTTAAGGCGCGCTTACCCGCTGGCGCAACTCGTACGATGCTACCTTCCGACACGGGGGACACCTCGCCATCAACCTGATACTCGCCCTCGCCTTTAAGGATAAAGTACAGTTCTTCGTGGGTTTTATGCGTATGAAGGAAACCGCTATCCTGACCAGGAACCAGCGTTTGGAACGACACTTCGCTACCTGTTGCCTGCAATGCCTGGCCCACAAACACCTTTCCAGGTATTTCAATGTCGCCCAAAGGCAGTACATAATCCTTCACTTCGCTTAACTTACCGATGTTCACTGCTGTGAAATTCTTACCTTCTGTTGTTGTCTTTACAGTCTTCATAATCTTTATTGTATAATTAATTTTGTGTTTAATCGTCATTGTTCTGACGATGCAAAGGTATTCACAATCAATGGCTCGCACAAGTAGGCACAATAAGGTGAGTCAGTTACCTTGAAGTAAGTAATGCTGAAATATATCGAGTTATGTCTTTAAGTTTTAGCACTGTTTAACAATAAACAAACAAGCATTGCAAAGGATAATAGTTACTTTTGTGCAGTAATGCAACTTAAAAACCCTATTGACATGAACAGAACAGAAGTACGTGACGCGCTTTTCCCTAATTGTCCCGTCCGAAATATACTATCTAGAGTGGGAGATAAGTGGTCGATGTTGGTGCTTTTCACCTTAGAAACAAATGGCAACCTGCGTTTCAAAGAGTTGCAACGCAACATTCCAGACATATCTCAAAAGATGCTCACGGCTACTTTAAAGATGCTCGAAGGCGATGCACTTATTACCCGCGTTGCTTTTCCCGAAGTTCCGCCACGCGTAGAGTACTCGCTATCAGACAAGGGCAAGAGCCTACTTCCACACATTAGTAACCTACTTGCGTGGGCAACCGAACACATGGGTGAGATTATTGAGTCGCGCCAACGTTACCTCTTAAAGTAAAGAAAGCGTTTAAAGGTGAAAGAGGGAAAAGGTGAAAAAGGGAAAAGGTGAAAAAGGGAAAAGGTGAAAAAGGGAAAAGGTGAAAAGGTGAAAAGGTGAAAAGGTGAAAAAATGGATATGCCCATCAACTTATCAACTTGTACACTCATTGAAAACGTCTTGACTTATAATATTCCAATAAATTGAGAGGAGTTTGTTATCTCTGTGATGCCAACACAAGATAAGCACTCGTCCCATATACAAAGTGCAGGGCAAATCAACTCACTGGCGTATAAACTCGTGAAAACCCAACAACTCCCTAACACACCAACTCATCAATTCATCAACTCGACAACTCATCAACTCACCAACTCACAAATTCACCAACTCATAAACTCACCAACTCATAAATTCAAAAACTCATCAACTCACCACCTCATCAACTCATCAACTCACCAACTCACAAATTCACCAACTCATCAACTCACCAACTCATCAACTCACTAACTCATCAACTCACTAACTCACCAACTCACTAACTCAAAAACTTAAATTCCTGTCTTTTATTTTACAAAATCGTTCTAATTTTCACTCCGTTCTAGCGAAAAAATCGGTCATAAAGTAGGTAAAAATCCACTATTTCTAGCTCTTCACGCATCTCGTTTTGTCTATTTTTAAGACCAAAACCTGCATTTTGCACCATTTAGCCTTTCTAGTTTAGCTGCCAACTCGTAATTTTTCATGCCCAATTACCCGCTTTTAACCCCTAAAATGCCACTTTTTAATGGCTATTTTGTCCTTTTCGGCCATGTTTTCAATAACTCTAAAAGATATTATTTATACCATTACGATGTATTTTTATTCTTTTCGCCTCGCATTTAGCAGCATTTTGCACTGCATTTAGCATCAAAACGCACTGCGTTTAGCACCAAAACGCATTGCATTTAGCACCAAAACGCATTGCATTTAGCATCAAAACGCACTGCATTTAGCATCAAAACGCACTGCGTTTAGCACCAAATTACAGTGCTTTTAGCAGCAAATAGCCCAAAAGCTGGTACAAATGGCGGTCATTTTAAATAAAAATTCATTTTGTCGTATTCACGGGTTACCCCCTTTTTGCATCAAATCCAACCTTCGCGAGAATCGATTTTTTGCGGCAAGATAACAATCGGTGGACAAAATGGGCACTCAGAATGTTAAATTCTCTACTAAAAATTAGACAATAAAAACGATTATGCCACGTACAAGCGCATGGACAACAATATGGAAAGCACGTACACTTACTACCGCCAGTGCGAGCGGCTGCAGGCCAAACATTAAAAGTGAGGACAACTTCGTAATTTAAGCTATGTATGGCGAGGGCGAGATTTACTTTTAAGTTAAATTGAAAAAATCAAGAAAACTAATATACCTTAAACATTCCTAGTTTACAGTAAGATTATCTAATTTATTCTAGAAGAGTGTTACCTTCGGGAAATTTAACCCAAATCCAACATTAGAGCCTATGCTGATTTTGTTTGATTGTTAAGCATAAGGTCTGTTTTATTCTTGAAGTCTTAGCGAGCTACGTCAAGAGAATAAAACAGGCAAGATGCCGACAAGCAAACGAAAGACGAACAGGAAGCGATGCATACAACTTAAAATAATTGACAAGCAGTCTAATGCCCAATTGGGGTTTAACAAAAAAAACTGGTACGAACACCAAGACAGTATTCATACCAGTTAAAGATACGGAGTATTTTCTACATCAACTATAATTAACTGACAACATAGAAAAGCACTTTTGTGCATATACTCCCTTGTCTGATATATAAGTCAAATTCCTCCCTCCTAGAAGAACCATCGCTCCAATAATTTGGTTTAATTATAAGCTTACCATCGTTTATTTGAATATCGAAAATGTTACCGATAGATTTTATTTTTTCTCCTTCACAATATTCCGCACCTTTTGGCACGGGGATTTCTATTTTGCTACCAGCAGTATTCACCATACTTCCAATAACACTTCCTTTTGCAGGAAGAGTTCTAGAAGATACTTTAGACTTCACAAACTTAACAACAGCTCCTTTGGTCACGCCATTTTCCTTGATAGGCTCTTCCACTCTTAGTTTATAAAAGTCTGTTTCCAATGGGACGGCAAATGTTCCAGAAGGAAATTCTATTAAATCGGCATTCCTGAAAAAATGGTAACTGTGATTATATTGTACCGCAGCCGTCCGAACTCTGTTTTCCAAGTCGGCTTGCCACTTCGTATTTGACAAGGAAGTATTGCCAGCATCAACAATACACCAATAGCCATACTCCGACGTAAAATTACCCGCGTTGTCAATATAATATCCAGTACTCTCAAACAACGTTTTACCATTATCCTCATTCATCATGTTGAGGGTTGTGCTAAACACTTCCGACTCTTCATCGTCATTCTTGCTACTACATCCTGCTAAAAATAGAAGTAGCATTAACGGCATAAGTTTAAGCAATTTATCCATAATATAAGTTTTTAGTTGATAAAGTTATTGTTGGATATTTGCAAATATACGAAGAAATTAATTTTCAACAAAGAAATACTTCACCTTTTTGAGATTCCGCAAATGTTCCGTTATATTTCTTACAGGCACGACAGAGTTATATATAATTAATCCACACATAACCACATCGAGTTAAAAGCACATCATGCCCATCATTTGTTTAGTTACGCAACACCTTGCCACTCGTTAAATTTATCTAAACCTCCATTATATTAGTTCTCATCTACCAATCTTTTGTTATTTTTGTACCGATTATCGCCAATGCCCGTACAACGAGCCATGCGATGCCACAAGAAGACAATGAACTAAAACCGAAACCCGATATTTTTCTAACTAGAATAGACAGATGAAACATCTTAAATTCTTGGCCGTGGCAGCCTTGATGTTGCTTGCCGCAACAAATGCCGAGGCCAAACAAAACAAGCAAACAAAAACTACGCGTAACACTTTCGCCATCGCAGATGGCCAATTCGTTTACAACGGTAAGCCCATGCAATTGCATTCGGGCGAGATGCACTATGCCCGCGTGCCTGCCCCTTATTGGCGTCACCGAATGAAAATGATGAAGGCAATGGGCTTGAACGCTGTTGCCACATACGTGTTTTGGAACTATCACGAAACAGAACCCGGCAAGTGGGATTGGAAAACGGGAAACCGCAACCTGCGACAGTTTGTTAAGACGGCTGCCGAAGAAGGTATGCTGGTTATTCTTAGGCCTGGTCCCTATTGCTGTGCAGAATGGGAGTTTGGCGGCTACCCTTGGTGGCTGTCTAAGGCAAAGGGCTTGGTGATACGCGCCGACAATCAGCCATTCCTCGATTCGTGCCGTGTTTACATCAACCAATTGGCCTCGCAGATGCGCGACTTGCAGATAACCAAGGGCGGACCAATCATTATGGTGCAGGCCGAAAACGAGTTCGGTTCGTATGTAGCACAACGCAAAGACATACCCTTAGAAACCCATCGTGCTTATAGTGCCAAGATTAAGCAGCAATTGCTCGATGCGGGTTTCGATGTTCCCTTGTTCACATCAGACGGAAGTTGGCTTTTCAAGGGCGGTACGATAGAAGGCGCACTGCCAACGGCTAACGGAGAAAGCGACATCGAGAAACTTAAAAAGGTGGTAAACGAATATAATGGCGGCAAAGGTCCGTACATGGTAGCCGAGTTCTACCCCGGATGGCTGTCGCATTGGGCAGAGCCTTTCCCACAAGTAAGCACCGAGTCGATAGTGAAACAAACCGCCAAGTATCTTGAAAACGGCATTAGCTTTAACTATTATATGGTGCATGGCGGAACAAACTTCGGCTTTACGTCGGGTGCCAACTACACCACCGCCACCAACTTGCAGCCCGACCTCACCTCGTACGACTACGATGCACCCATCAGCGAGGCTGGTTGGAACACGCCTAAGTACGATGCGTTGCGCGCATTGATGATAAAGAACGTTAAGTATAACGTGCCTGCCGTGCCCCAACGCATTCCCGTTATAGCCATCCCCAACATCAAGCTGAACAAAAGTGCCGACGTGTTGAACCTGCTTACCAAGGGTAAAGCCGTTGAAAGCGATAAGCCACTTACCTTTGAAGACCTGAACCAAGGGCATGGCTACGTGCTATACAGAAGACACTTTAACCAACCCATCGGCGGAATGCTGAAAGTTGCCGGCTTGGCCGACTACGCTTTGGTTTACGTAAACGGCCAGAAGGTGGGCGAACTAGACCGCGTTAGCGATGTGGACAGCATCGAGATAAACATTCCGTTCAACGGCGTGCTCGACATCTTGATTGAAAACATGGGCCGAATAAACTACGGCGCACGCATCACCCAAAGCATCAAGGGCATTAACGGACCTGTGGTTATCGACGGAAACGAGATAACGGGCAACTGGCAGATGTACAAACTGCCCATGAACGATGCTCCCGACGTTAACGCCTTGCCTACGGCCAACAACAAGGGGCTGCCTACACTCTATTCGGGAACGTTCAACCTAGACACCACTGGCGACACTTTCCTCAACATGGAGACCTGGGGTAAGGGCATCGTATTTGTTAACGGCATTAACCTTGGCCGCTATTGGAAACGCGGACCGCAACAAACGCTCTACCTTCCCGGTTGTTTCTTAAAGAAGGGCGAAAACAAGATTGTGGTGTTCGAACAGCAAAACGACACACCTCAAACAAGCGTTGCCGGACAAACCACACCCATATTGCAAAAGTTGGTGAAGTAAACGGCACGCCCCCGAAAGCTATTTTAACAGGGTGCATCGTGCATATCTTTTACCATTATAATAACGGAAATGCGTGAGTTCGACGGGTTCGTACTCACGCATTTCCTTATCAGCGGTCAAGTAGTTGCACATTTTAATATAAATTTCGGCCTTAATCTGTTGACAAATGATAAATTATTGCTACTTTTGCACTAAATAGGCTGTATTCGCAAAGGCCAAACAAGCACCTCTTGCAGGCACTAGCGGCAACACCACACATACATCTACATTGACATAACAACATTGATGACCACTGCCGACTTAACGCGCACGCTGACCCATATCGCGGAAGAGCTTTCGGATGCCAAGGCATTGAAAGGCATTTTTCACCAACACAAGGATGGAAACCCTATCCCTTCGGGAGAGGTTCTCAAAAAGATTGTGGACCTGTTGCGTGCCATTATCTTCCCCGGATATTACGGCAAGTCTACCGTTAACTCGCGCACCATCAAGTTTCATGTTGGTGTTAATGTAGAAAAACTCAACCAACTTCTTACCGACCAGATACAGGCAGGCCTGTGCTTTGCCAGCTGCGATGGCTGCAACACAAGCGACACCGACACCGACATGCGCTGCACAGCCGAAGAAATGTCGATAGACCTGATTAAAAGGCTGCCTGCCGTGCGCCAAATGCTGGCTGCCGACGTGGCCGCCATATACAACGGCGACCCAGCAGCAGGCAGTTTCGGCGAGATAATATCGTGCTATCCATCCATCAAGGCATTGGTTAACTATCGCATTGCGCACGAACTGCTGCTTATGGGCGTGCCACTGATACCGCGAATGCTAACCGAAATGGCGCATTCGGAAACGGGAATAGACATACACCCCGCTGCACAGATTGGCCAACACTTCGCCATCGACCACGGTACGGGCGTTGTTATCGGGGCTACCTGCATCATTGGCGACAACGTTAAGCTGTATCAAGGCGTTACGCTTGGCGCACGAAGTTTCCCCAAGGACGAAGATGGCAACCCCATTAAGGGCATAGCCCGACACCCGATATTGGAAGACGACGTGGTGGTTTACTCTAATGCCACCATCCTAGGCCGTGTAACCATCGGCAAAGGCAGCGTGGTGGGCGCCAATGTGTGGGTAACAGAAGACGTGGAGCCTAATACGCGCATATTTAAGAAAACGAAATAACAACAACTATATACAATGGAATTCGAACTCATAGCCAAAACTTTCATGGGCCTGGAACCCGTTTTGGCCAAGGAGCTTACCCAAATGGGGGCAAACAACGTACAAATTGGCAGGCGTATGGTGTCGTTTACGGGCGACAAAGAAACGATGTATCGCGCCAATTTCCAACTGCACACGGCCATTAGGATTTTAAAACCTATCGCCAAGTTCAAGGCAAGGTCGGCCGACGACGTGTACGAGGAGATACAAAAGATTGATTGGAGCAAGCATATCGAGGAAGGAAAGACTTTCTCGGTTGACTCTGTGGTGTACTCGGAAGAGTTCCGCAACTCACGTTTCGTTACCTATAAGGTGAAAGACGCCATCGTGGACCAGTTTCGCCAGCGCACGGGCAAACGCCCCAACATATCGGTGAGCAACCCAGACATACGTTTGAACATCCACATTGCCGAGTACGACTGTACGCTATCGCTGGATTCGAGTGGCGAAAGTCTGCATCGCCGCGGTTACAGGCAAGAGTCGGTGGAGGCTCCGCTTAACGAAGTGTTGGCCGCCGGCATGATATTGATGACGGGATGGCAAGGCGAAACCGACTTTATCGACCCCATGTGCGGGTCGGGAACGCTCGTGGTAGAGGCCGCACTTATCGCTCGCAACATCTCGCCAGGCGTTTTCCGCAAGAGCTACGCTTTCGAAAAGTGGCCCGACTACGACCAAGAGCTGTTCGACAACATATATAACGACGACAGCAACGAACGCGAATTTAACCACCACATCTACGGTTACGACGTAGATATGAAGGCTGTGAACACGGCACGACTAAACGTTCGCGCATCGGGACTTACCAAAGACATCACCATTGAGCAAGCCGACTTCAAGGATTTCAAGAAACCTGAGAACAAAAGCATACTCGTTACCAATCCGCCTTACGGCGAACGCATCTCTACACCCAACCTTCTTGGGACATATAAGATGATTGGAGAGAGGCTTAAACACCAATTCATGGGCAACGATGCGTGGGTGTTGAGCTATCGCGAGGAGTGTTTCGACCAGATTGGACTGAAACCATCCATCAAAATTCCCGTATATAATGGGTCGTTGGAGTGCGAATTTCGCAAGTATGCCATATTCGACGGGTCGTTAAAAGACTTCCGCCAAGAGGGTGGAGTGGTAAAAACCGACGAAGAAAAGCGCCAAATGGCCGAGAAAAACAGGTTTAAGAAGAACCGCGAATTTAAGAAAAGGCTGGACGACGACGGTTCGCAAGACACCGACGACATACGTTCGTACACCTTTAAAAACCACTTCGCGCACACCGAGGAGCGCAACGAAGAACGCAAACGCAAACGAACGACATCGTATGCCGACCACGATGACAAGCGTGGTGGCCGTTCGTCCGAGCGCGGCGGGAAGCCCTTCGCAGGCAAAGGCAAAGACTTTAACCGCAAAGGAAAGAGCTTTGAGCGCACAGACAAGCGCGGAGGAAAGAACTTTGGACGTAATTCTGCTAACTTTATAGACCATGACGATTAAACAACTTATCGTGGGAGCGATGCTCTCAACAATGATTTTCGCACCGCAAAGTATGTCGGCACAGAAACAATTCACACTGGAAGACCTTAATTATGGTGGTAACAACTTCCATAACATGGTACCCAAAAACCGCTACACCGCATGGTGGGGCGACCAACTGGTGCGTACCGATGCGGAGTTTTGCGCACTGATAGACAAGAACACGGGCAAAGAAACCCGCCTGTTCAGCCTAGACGACGTTAACCAATGGGTTGAATCGGCTGGCAATATCAAGGTGCGTTCGTTCTATCACGCCACTTTCCCCTACCCCAATCAGCCGCTCGTGCTGCTCACCGCAAGCAAAACACGCATGTTGGTGAACTGGAAAACCAAACAGCTGGTATGGAAACAAGATACGAAAGACGAGAGTTTTGCCGATTGGAACGCCCAATCGCGCGCCGTTGCCTTTGTTAAAGGCGACAACCTCTACGTATGTAACGCCCAAGGAACACATAAACAACTGACGAAAGACGGTAGTCGCGACATCGTTTACGGACAAAGCGTGCATCGTGACGAGTTCGGCATATATAAAGGAACGTTTTGGAGCAACGACGGACAGAAACTTGCGTTTTACAGAATGGACCAATCAATGGTGGCCGACTATCCTTTGGTAGACATCGACACACGTATCGCCACCGAAACACCCGTTCGTTATCCTATGGCAGGAGAGAAATCGCACCTCGTAACCGTAGGAATATACGACTTGAAGACGGATAAGACAGTGTATCTCAACACGGGCGACCCCACAGACAGGTATTTTACCAACATCGCTTGGTCGCCCGACGGCAAGCTGATATACCTTATCGAACTGAATAGAGCACAAAACCACTACTCGCTAGACGCTTACGACGCTACAACGGGAAACAAAACGGCCACGCTCTACACCGAATCGAGCGACAAGTACGTGCATCCCATGCACGCCATCACGTTTCTGCCCTGGGACAACAGCCGCTTTATACTGCAAAGCGAGAAAGACGGATACAACCATTTGTACCTGTTCGACACTAGCGGAAAGCAAATTAAGCAACTTACAACGGGCAAATGGATCGTGATTGACTTGATGGGATTTAACGCGAAGACCAAAGAGGCCATCATACTTTCTACGGAGGCCAGTCCTATTCAGAACAATCTCTACGCCGTTAACCTACAAACGGGCGCACGCCGACTGCTGGATAATGGTAAAGGATGCCACGCCAACACCACTGGCGAAGGCGGTTCGCACAAGATAGCACTAAGCTCTTCGGGGCAATGGATACTTGACAGCTACACCGAACCCACCGTTCCACGCAACATCGACATCGTGAACGTGGCCTCGGCAAAGGCAACTCGCTACTTCACTGCCGACAATCCCTGGAAGGGTTACACCGTTCCCGAATACTCGTGTGGCACAATCAAGGCTGCCGACGGCACCACCGACTTGTATTACCGCATGGTGAAACCCACCAATTTCGACCCGAACAAGAAGTACCCCACCATCATTTACGTGTACGGAGGGCCAGGAGTACGCAACGTTGAGGCACGTTGGCACTATTGGTCGCGTGGTTGGGAAACTTATATGGCACAGAAAGGCTACCTGCTTTTCATTCTCGACAACCGCGGAAGTAGTGCACGCGGTCTCGCATTCGAGCAGGCCACGTACCATCATCTTGGCGTAGAAGAGGTGAAAGACCAGATGAAAGGTGTTGAATATCTCACCTCCTTACCCTACGTAGACAAAGACCGCATGGGCGTACATGGATGGAGTTTCGGCGGATTTATGACCACCAACCTCATCACCACCCACCCCGAAGTGTTCAAAGTAGGCGTTGCTGGCGGTCCTGTTATCGACTGGAAGTGGTACGAAGTGATGTATGGCGAACGCTATATGGGTACACCACAGAACAATCCCAAGGGCTATGCCGAGAGCAGTTTGCTGCCAAAAGCCAAGAACTTAAAAGGAAAACTGCAAATAATAACAGGCATGAACGACCCCGTTGTGGTGCCGCAACACTGCCTGAACTTCTTGCAAGAGTGCATCAAAGTGGGCACACAGCCCGACTTCTTTGTGTATCCGGGCGAGCCACACAACATGCGCGGACACCAAAGCACCCACTTGCACGAACGTATTTCACAATATTTTGACGATTATCTAAAATAAAACGGATGAACATTTTACTGTTGGGAAGTGGCGGAAGAGAACACGCGCTTGCCTGGAAGATAGCACAAAGCACCAAGGTTAGCAAGCTTTTCATCGCCCCTGGCAATGCTGGAACGGCCACAGTGGGCCAAAACGTGGACATCAACGCCAACGATTTCGACACCTTAAAGCGTTTCGCGCTCGACAACGACGTGCAAATGGTGGTGGTAGGACCAGAAGACCCGCTGGTGAACGGCATCTACGACGACTTCAAAAACGATGCTCGCACGGCTCATATTCCCGTTATCGGCCCATCGCGACAAGGCGCAACACTCGAAGGCAGCAAAGACTTCGCCAAGGCTTTCATGGCCAGACATGCTATACCCACAGCGCGTTACAAAACCATTACCGCACAAAACATCGACGAAGGACTGGCTTTTCTCGAAGAACTAAAAGCCCCCTACGTGCTGAAAGCAGACGGACTGTGCGCTGGTAAGGGCGTACTTATCTTGCCAACACTGCAAGAGGCGAAGGCCGAATTGCGCCACATGCTCGACGGTATGTTTGGAAACGCCTCGGCATCCGTAGTTGTCGAAGAGTTTCTCAGCGGCATAGAATGTTCTGTTTTCGTGCTAACCGACGGCAAAGACTATCAAATTTTGCCTGAGGCTAAGGACTATAAGCGCATTGGCGAACACGACACAGGTCTCAACACGGGCGGTATGGGCAGCGTTAGTCCTGTGCCTTTCGCCACCCCAGAGTGGATGAAGAAGGTGGAAGAGCGCATCATTCGCCCCACGATAAACGGATTAGCAGAGGAGGGAATAGACTATAAGGGGTTCATTTTCTTCGGACTTATCAACGTGGAAGGCAACCCAATGGTTATCGAATACAACTGCCGAATGGGCGACCCCGAAACAGAAAGCGTGATGCTTAGGCTCAAAACCGACATCGTCGACCTCTTCGAGGGCGTGGCCGAGAGCAACATCGCTAGCCGAAATGTAGCTTTCGACGAGCGTGCTGCCGTCTGTGTGATGCTCGTTAGCGGTGGTTATCCCCAAGAATATGCCAAGGGTTATCCCATCGAGGGCATCGAAAACGTGGCAGAAAGCATCGTGTTCCACAGCGGAACAGCCCTTAAAGACGGCCTGCTTGTTACCAACGGTGGGCGCGTTTTGGCGGTTAGCTCGTATGGAAAAGACAAGGCCGAGGCACTACAAAAGAGCTTCGAGTCGGCAAATGCCATCCGTTTCACCGACAAGTATTTCAGAAAAGACATCGGTCAAGACTTGTAACAACCACCTCGCCCCTAGCGAGAAATGTACAGCAAAAGCCCTATTAGGGATTCGAACACCGCCGTGTGGCGCAACGAACGATAGGCAACCGGCGGCCAACAACCGCCAGTAACATATAGATATGGTAGTAAAGAGATTACAAAACAAGATTGCGGAAAGCAGGATGACACTCTCCTTCACGGCCGTTTACGCCGTGTTGGTGTTCTTGGCAAGCGGACTAGTGGGCAAAAACCTCTGGTTCCAGTTCGCATGCTTGGCCGTTTCCACCTACCTCATGGTAGAGTTCAACAACGTCAATGCCCTGCTAAGGGTTTATAGCCGCATGATTTCGTGCGCCTTCCTTGTGCTGGCGTGCGCGGCCAACTATCTTTTTGCCTCGCCGTCGGCCGCCTTAGTGCAAGCCTGTTTCGCGGCTTTCTATCTCATTGTGTTCAATGCCTACCAAGAACGAACGGCATCGGGCGTAACCTTCTACGCCTATTTGTTCATTGGCGTGGCCTCAACCGGGTTCGTTCAGATTCTCTTCTTCGTGCCATTGCTATGGATTTTGCACGCCACCAACGTGTTGTCCATGAGCTGGCGCAACTTCTGGGCATCCGTCCTAGGGCTAATCGCCCCCTATTGGTTCGTTGGTGCTTACTTGGTTTACACCGGTCAGCCCGAAGTTTTCGTGCAACACTTCATCGACTTGGCCCTCTTCGCCCCCCTATTCCAGTATCAAGAGATAGACCACAACCGCATCGCCACCTTCCTTTTCGTTGCACTTGTTTCGCTAATAGGTATTATCCATTACTTGCGAAGTAGCAGAAACGACAAGATACGCAACCGCATGATTTACGAAATGGTGATAGTGGTAGACCTCTTCACCATAGCTTGCATCGTGCTACAACCCCAACACGCCGACAACTTGCTGCCCATACTCATCATTAACACGGCAGCACTTATCGCCCACTTCATCACACTCACCCGTACGGCAGCCACCAACATCGTGTTTTGCGTGCTGTTGCTCGCCTCAGTCTTACTCACCGTCTGCAACTTATGGATTCCCTTATAGCCCTACTCATCAACTACGGATATTGGGGCATGTTTCTCTCCGCCGTGTTGGCGGGCAGTGTCATCCCTTTCAGCAGCGAGGCCGTTATGGTTGGCTTGCAAGCTGCTGGCTTAGAGCCGTGGCCACTCATCTTATATGGCACCGCAGGCAATGTTATCGGCGGCATGATAAACTATGGTGTGGGCCGAATGGGGCGCACAGATTGGATAGAAAAGTACCTGCACGTTAAAAAAGAGAAACTCCAACGAGCCGAAAAATTCATGGCAGGAAGGGGTGCATGGATGGGATTTTTTGCCTTTCTGCCCATCCTTGGTAGTGCCATAACCGTGGTATTAGGCCTTATGCGCGCAAACGTAGCCATCACCGTGACTAGCATGACAATAGGAAAATTCATTCGCTTCGCCTTACTTGTGTTTGGCGCAAGTTTCTTACTTTAAAATGCTTATGTACAAGAAAATATCCCTTTTCTTCGCTTTCGCGGTTCTGTTGCTCGCCTCTTGCACGATGGTTAAGGGCGGGAGCAAGCGCACGGTTATGGTAACTATCGAGCCGTTGAGGTATTTTGTCGAGGCTATTGCAGGCAATCGTTTCGACGTTAAGACGATGGTACCCATCGGCGGAAACCCAGAAACCTACGAACCTACCGCGCAACAGATGATAGAACTATCGCACAGCGACCTCTATGTGAAAGTAGGCAGCATCGGATTTGAGCAGACTTGGATGAAAAGACTGAAAGCAAACGCTCCGCATACCATCATCGTTGACTCCTCCGAAGGCATCGAACCCATCGAAAGTACCGACGGCATACCCGACCCACACACGTGGATGAGCTGCAAAAACGCGGCTATCATCGCACAAAACATCTATAAGGCGTTGCTGCAAATAGACAGGGAAGACAGCCTTTACTACAAGGCGAACCTCGAAACGCTGCTCACAAAGATTGAAGAAACAAGCAACCAAATTCGAGAAAACCTCACCAGAGAGAAGTCCACCTCCTTCCTTATCTACCATCCCATACTCACATATTACGCCAACGAGTTCGACTTGCACCAGATTTACATTGAAGACGAAGGGCGCGAGCCCTCTGCCGCGCAGATAAAAGACATCATCAACAGCGCAAAGGCCAGTCAGGTGCGTGTGCTTTTCATGCAAAAAGAATTTGCCAACCGCAACTCAGAGACCATCGCAAACGCTGTGGGTGCCGAAGTAGTTGAGTTTAACCCACTGGCCTACAATTGGGAAAAAGAAATGATAAAGGTAGCCAAATCGCTGAAATGACCGCTTTGAAACAACCCCTCATCAAACTTGAACACGTTTTTGCAGGCTACGAAGAGAAGGTGGCCCTGCAAGATGTGTCGTTGGAAGTGTTCGATCACGACTTCCTTGGCGTCATCGGGCCTAACGGTGGCGGCAAAACCACCCTCATGCGCGTTATTCTCGGCATGATGAAACCCTTCTCCGGCAAGGTTTCCTACTTCCGAAATGGTGTGCACGTGCCCGAACTCACCATTGGCTACCTGCCACAATACAACGACATCGACCGCCAATTCCCCATCGCCGTAGAAGAAGTGGTGCTGTCGGGGCTTAGCAAACAAAAGAAACTTTTCGCCCCCTTCAATGCCAATCATAAACAACAGGTGGCACTAACGCTCGAAAAGTTGGGTATGGCAGACTTCGCCAAACGCCCCATTGGGTCGCTTAGCGGCGGACAATTGCAACGCGTGCTGCTGGCACGTGCCATCGTTTCGCGCCCCGAAGTGGTGGTGTTAGACGAACCGAACACCTATATAGACAAGCGTTTTCAAGAGCAAATGTACCAAATGCTCGACGTCATCAACCACGATTGCGCCATCATCATCGTGAGCCACGACGTTGGAACCATCCTCCAAAACGTAAAAGCCGTGGCTTGTGTCAACCGAACACTACACTATCACGATACACCAGAGATTTCGAGCGACGAGTTGAGCGAACATTTCGGCTGTCCAATCGAGCTGCTAGGGCATGGCAACATGCCCCACCGCGTGCTGAAAGCACACGAAGACTAGCAGGCGGCGGCAGAAACAAATCAAGGTATGTTGCCAAAACAAAGAAGAAGCGAACGTTTTTCGACAAGCCCCAGTCATCATTCAGAGAAAGTTAACTGCCGTGCCAACGCATAAACTTGTTGGCTTATCTTCTTGTCTACCCCAACTTGTTAACTCCCAAACTCGTCAACCAGTCTTCTTGTCAACTCCCAAACTTGTCAACTCCCAAATTTGTCAACCCGTTAACTCGTCAACTTGTCAACTTGTTCACCCGTCAACTAGCCCACCCGTCAACTCCCCTTAAATATTTATCCACAACGCATACAATAAAATACAACACAAGGCGTTACTTCTATATACACTATATTATTATGGTAATATCGCCTATGAAGTATTTTACACCCGAAGAGCTTAAGCCCTCAGAAAAAACCCTTAACATGATAAGGCAGATTGCCCATTGTTATAAATCCATACAGGTAAATGGCCAACGTTACACCATTTGCCTAAACTAAACGCATGATGAAAAAGCCACTGATAGCCCCTTCCTTACTCTCGGCCGACTTCTTAAACCTTAACGCCGAGGTGCAAATGATTAACGAAAGCGAAGCCGACTGGTTGCACATGGACGTGATGGATGGCACATTTGTACCCAACATCTCGTTCGGGTTCCCCATTCTTGACGCCGTTGGCAAGGCTTGTAAAAAGCCCATGGACGTGCATTTCATGATTGTGCACCCCGAAAACTACATCGAACAGACGGCAAAGGCAGGTGCTATGCTCATGTGCGTGCACCAAGAGGCATGCGTACACCTGCACCGAACGGTTGCCAAGATACACGAAACGGGCATGAAAGCAGGCGTGGCACTCAACCCTTCGACACCCGTGAGCATGCTCGAAGACATCATCAACGACATTGACCTTGTTCTACTGATGAGTGTAAACCCTGGTTTCGGTGGTCAGAAGTTCATCGAAAACACCCTTAACAAGGTAAAACGCCTACGCCAACTTATCGACAGCACAGGCAGCAAGGCCCTTATCGAGGTAGACGGCGGCGTACAAGCGCAAACAGCTCCCTTGCTTATTGAGGCCGGTGCAGACGTGCTTGTGGCAGGCAACTACGTGTTTAAGTCGGCCAACCCCAAAGAAACCATTCACCAGCTGAAAAGCCTATAAGGCACGGCTCGGCCTTCTTTCCCATTTGCAGGCGGCATTGCCATTACGTACATAGCATGCCTATAACACGATAGGCGTGTGCCATCATGCCCCATATAGGCAAAAAAAACATCAGCGGGATGCACACCATGTGTGCATCCCGCTTACGTTTAAAGGTCTTCCCCCACCCCATCGGCATAGGCAAACAACACCTCCCACAACAAACTAATGCCACAGAACATCAGGCTTTTCCATGCAAATGTCGTAACTTTGCACGCGTTATGCTCATCATCTTAACCATACTCGCATATTTTGGCTTGCTCCTTATATTTAGCAAGCTCACCTCTCGGCGTGCCGACAACGCCACTTTTTTTCGTGCCAACAAACGTTCGCCTTGGTATATGGTGGCCTTCGGCATGGTTGGCGCATCCATTTCGGGCGTTACTTTCGTTTCCGTTCCAGGCATGGTCAATGCCATCGGCATGACCTACATGCAAACTTGCTTAGGTTTCATCGTGGGGTATTTTGCCGTAGCCTTCCTCCTTCTCCCCATTTACTACAAGTTAAACCTAACCACCATCTACACCTACTTAGACAAAAGGCTCGGTTTATCGGCCTATCGCACGGGCGCGGGCTTTTTCATCCTGTCTAAAATCTCTGGTGCAGCCGTGCGTTTCTATGTTGTTTGCATGATATTGCAACGCTTTGTGCTCGATGCCTTAGGCATTCCCTTTGCCTTAACCGTGCTTACGATGGTGGCCTTGATATGGCTTTACACGCGCAAAGGCGGCATCAACACCCTTGTTTGGACAGACACCTTCCAAACTTTTTGCATGTTTACCGCCCTCATCCTCATCATTTGGCAAGTTATTGGCGCACTAGGCATGTCGCCAACAGCGGCCATACAGGCCGTTGCCGCCGACGAAAGGAGCAAGATGTTTGTGCTAGACGACTGGGTTTCAAAACAAAACTTCTGGAAACAGTTTATCAGTGGCGCCTTCATCGTAGTGGTGATGACCGGACTCGACCAAGACATGATGCAGAAAAACCTAACATGCAAAACCCTTCGCGAGGCCCAAAAAGACATGTGCACATACGGTTTCGCCTTCGTACCCGCCAATTTGCTGTTCCTCGCCCTTGGCGTATTGCTCTCCATGTTGGCCGTTCAGCGAGGTGTGCCGCTACCCGACATGGGCGACGAGCTGTTACCCCTCTTCGCTGCCAGCGGTTCGTTGGGCACACTGGTGGTTGTGTTATTCACCATCGGCATTGTGGCCGCATCTTTCAGCAGTGCCGACTCTGCACTCACCGCCCTAACCACCTCGTTTTGCGTTGACATCTGCGGCAAACCCTACGACGAGCGTCTGCGCAAGCGCGCCCACCTAGGCATGGCGGCCGTGTTTGCACTCTTCATCCTCCTTTTCCGCGCCGTAAACTCCACCTCGATGCTCGATGCCATATACATTCTCTGCTCGTACACCTACGGCCCATTGCTCGGACTGTTCGCCTACGCGCTATTCACTCGGCGCAACGTTGGCGGCAAGTGGGTGTTGCCCGTATGTTTGGCCGCTCCCCTACTCTGTTTCGTCGTCGAAACCCTCACGCAGCAGTTCTCCACCTACCGCTTTGGCTACGAACTTTTGATGCTCAACGGCGCACTAACTTTCATCGGCCTATGGCTCACAGGCAACAACGAAGTCCCAAACCGACAAAAAAACAGCATATTTTCAACACCCCTTTAAACCTTTAACGCCAATAGGCGTCAAAGCATTAAACGACAGAGGACGAAAATAGGCAGGCGCGCCCCCGCTTTCCACAATCGTGTGGGAACGAGGCCAACGCACTGCCCCACAGACAAGCCGGCTTGCGAAGAGGCTCGTGGCGCGTCGCGTCGCACCATTTGTTTAGGCAGGTCGCTGCGATTAGTTTCCGCATATCCTACCCTTACAAGGCCATTCCCTGCCGGAGTTTGCATCAACCGATGCAGACTAGTCTTCTAGCTTGTTGGCTTGTCTTTTCGTTTTATCAATGTCGAGTTTCTATTAATCACCTTTGATGGCTTATCGAGTTTTAGCAGAGCATAGTGCGCTTACCTTTAAAGAGGCAAGCGAAAAGCGCCCGTAAAAGCCATTAAACAGCGGCTGCACACAACGAACTTGTAGCTTGGTGCGGTTTTCAGGACACGACATAAATGCTTAAAACAACTCCCATCATGGAACAAACCAAACATTCGGCCGATGCCAATCTACGGCCTTTCAGCGTTCCAAAAGGTTATTTCGATAACCTTCCACCTGCTGTAATGCAAAAAATAGACGGCCAAAACGAGCAAGCTGCCCCCAAACGGCGCACCCCTCGGCTGCTACGCCCCATCTATATTGCGGCGGCAAGCCTTTGCGCAGCCATTTTTGGAGTTGCCGTATATTTGGGTTCAAGCTCCCAATCGCCGTCTGCCGCCACATCCGTCCCCCCACATCCCACCATCGCCACTACCATAACCGGTGCCGATAGGGACGTTGTGGCCGACTATACGATGATGGACAGCGAAGACATATACGAACAATATTCCGAAATATAAGCTGAAATGAAAAAATCTCTACTTACATTACTATTCACATTTGCAGCCATAAGCATGGTGGCGCAGCCGCCACACAAGTTCGACCCAGAGCAGTTTCAAGCCGAACTAGAAAAATTTATCACCGCCGAAGTGTCGCTTTCGCAAGCCGAAAGCGCGGCTTTCTTCCCTGTTTATCGCGAGTTGCGCAAAAAACAGCGCAACATATTCGAACAGATTAAGCGCTATAAGTACGTTAAACCCACCGACAACAAGACGGCTGCCGAAGCCGTTAAACAGCAAGACAAGCTGGAATTGGAAATGAAAGAGTTGCTGAAAGACTACCACATCAAGTTTATGGCCTTGTTGCCTGCCACTACGGTCTTTCAAATCCTCAAAGCCGAAGACAAGTTTCACAGGCAATTGTTTAAAGGGAAGAAATAAAACCTAACGGCACCAAAGCCATAACCAATGGCGACTCCGGCCAACACGCAAGCCATGCACCAAATAAAGCGCATGGCTTGCGTTTGTTTTTAGTCCAGATTAGCGACAGGCCGCAGAAGTCCAGTTACTATCTTCAAACTTAATACAGGCTAACACAGGCTTTTATTCCAAACCAACCTGTCATTCCCAAAGCAACTACGTTCAACTATAACAGCTCACAAACTAAGCAACTCATAAACTCAACAACTTTCAAACTGATGAACTGACCAACTTAATAACTCATGAACTCGCAAACGAACCAACTCATAAACTCAACAACTTAAAAACTTAAAAGCTTTCGCCATACTTTACAAAACACACTTCGTTCACCACCTACTTCTAGGGAGAAAAAGGGTGAAAAAGCATGCAATTAACCACGTTTTTCAGCCTTGCACAATTTATTTTTAGTCCATTTTTGCGAACAACACCTGCATTTTGCACCATTTAGCCTTTCTAGTTTGGTTGAAGGCCCGTAATTTTTAATGCCCAATAACCTGCTTTTAGCCACTAAAAAACCACTTTTTAATGCCCATTTTGCCCTTTTAAGCCCTGTGGTTGATGGCTCAAGAGGGTTATATTTATACAACTGCGGTGGAATTTCTATACTTTTCGTCTCGCGTTTAGCGGCATTTTACCCTGCGTTTTGCACC